>JAQVRQ010000008.1:0-40181 GCA_028700975.1 Bacteroidales bacterium
AGCATATAGTAATGATTCTTTGCTCTGCTGTTAACAATATAGTCTGGTCCATTGCTTTGATCTCCAAGTCTGGCCTTGTCCAAAAAACCTATTCCTGTGGCCCAGTTTCCTCTGAGAGGATCACCGGGTACTGTGCCGTGAAGATCATTCTGTCTTCCTGCAAAGTTCCACATAAAATATCTTATATACATATAGTTTACCTGGTAATCAAAGAAATACGCGAGGTTATCTTTGAATAACGGAAGCTTTTTATTGCTTCCCAGAACTGTTTTGCCTCTCCCTTCGGTATAATTTTCATAAAATTTAATATGATCCGGTGAACTACTCCACATCCTTGGAAAAAGCATTTTGCTTCCCGATTTGTAATCCGGTTCCACTGGACCATCAACTGATTTGTATCTATCTCCTACTTTTGCGATATATTTTGAACTTTTAATATCATATGGTGAACTATAGCTTTCTCCATAGATAAGTGGATTTTTTCCATACTGCTCTCTTGCCAGATATCTAACAAGCGAAAATGGATTGTCAGGTTGGTTTTCGTTTGTAGGAGTATTTGCAGAGGATCTTATTATTACCATTGCAAAAGCCGAATATCCAATAACGATCATAGTAAAGCTTAAGAGTACAGTATTCCACAGGGCATTCTGCTTTCTGTAAGTATAGACAATCCCCCAAATTGAGAGAGCTAAAAGTGCAATCATAAAAAATGCGGCTCCGGTATTAAACGGCAATCCAAAAACATTCACAAACAGGAGATCAACCCAAGAAGCCATTTTAGGCAGATATGGTATAATGCCATATAGAATTACTGCAAGAATAACCGCCGATATAAGCAGAACATAGAGGCTTCTTTTTGTTGAAACCTGGTAGTTTTTATAATAGTAAATAAAAACAATTGCAGGAATTGCCAATAGATTTAAAAGGTGAACACCTATTGAAAGCCCCATAAGTAGAGCAATAAGAACAATCCACCTGTTTGCGTGAGGCATATCGGCCTCCTCCTCCCATTTTAGCATTGCCCAGAAAACAGCTGCCGTAAAGAGAGATGACATTGCATAAACCTCTCCTTCAACGGCAGAGAACCAAAATGTATCAGAGAAGGTATAGGCTAAAGCACCAGTGAGCCCCGCTCCAAAAATTGCAAAAATGGTAGCCAGATTAAGCGACTCCCCTCTCTTCTCGGCAATTCTTCTTCCGAGGTGAGTTATGGTCCAGAACAGGAACATAATTGTAAAGGCAGAGCACATTGCACTCATAACATTTACCATCATCGCAGCCTTTTCCGGCCCGGCAGGGATAGTGAAAAATCTTGCGATAAGCTGAAAGACAGGGTTTCCAGGAGGGTGACCCACCTCAAGTTTATAAGAAGATGCTATAAACTCTCCACAGTCCCAAAAACTAGTTGTAGGCTCAATTGTTGACAAATAAGTAACTGAGGCAATTATGAGAACCAAAGCCCCCATTATATTATTTACCAGTTTAAATTTCTTAAGCTCCATAAGGTTGATTTTCTGTTGATGTTGAGAATAACACACAAAGATACTATTTTGAAATATTCTGCCTAAATTTGTGTAAAATTAATATTTACAGATGAGCCAGAATGACTGGAAGAGCAGACTCGGAGTTGTCTTTTCAACTAACTCGGACTTTAATTATAACAGCGATGATGAAGAATCAGAGCCTCTTGAGACTCCTCCTCCCGGAAAGCAGAAACTTGTCGTTGCTATAGATAAAAGAAACAGGGGTGGAAAACAGGTAACTCTGGTAAAGGGCTTTACCGGTAAAGATGAGGATATTGAGTCGCTCGGTAAGCTTTTAAAGAATAAATGTGGAACGGGGGGATCTGTCAAAGAGGGAGAGATAATTATACAGGGCGATTTCCGCGACAGAGTTGTCTCACTCTTGCTCTCTTTAGGTTACAACGCTAAAAGAGGAAATTAATGAATGAAAAGGTATTACCTGCCGACTCTCTTTGGGAAGCCGGAACAAAAATAGTCTCGTCAATAGCTCCAATTGAAGAGGTTAGAGGCGGGGTTATACCTGATATTATCTTATCGTTAATTATACTGATATTTTTCGTTGGACTTATAGTATTTTCCCGAGAAATTCTAAGCGTAATCCCTAGTCTCCTTAAAAGTACACTCAATTTAAAGGAGCATTTCAAAATAGAAGAGAAACTTTCACTTTCTAATATGAGAAATGTGGTATTTGTCGTTTCTCTTGTATACTTTCCGGTGATTGTCACCATTATGGCCGGACGGTTTATTGAGTCCCAATTTGGTACATACCCGCCACTCTTTCTAATTATTTGTTTTGGAATTATCATTATACTGGGAGTAGTTAAGAAGCTGATTATATTATTACTCTCTTGGTTAAACAAGGATAGTAACACCTTTTCCTTTTTGGAAAAGGTTGGGTTTAACCATATAATTATTGCAGCAATTGTAACATTCCCATCACTTTTATTGAAATTATTCATAGAAGACGGCACTGGAGAAATAGTTGTATATACGATGATTATCAGTATTATACCTATATTTATTCTATATCTGATCAGAAGCTATCAAATAATAATAGGCCAACAATACTCACATTTTTTTTATATTTTGTATCTTTGCGGCGCAGAAATTTTACCCATCGTACTTATTGTACACTTTATACTCTCGCTCTGATAATATGAAGATAAAGAACATTCTAATCTCACAACCAGAACCAACAAACGGATCTCCATACTCGGAACTGATTTCCAAGCATAAGATAAACATTGACTTTATTCCATTTTTTAAAGTTGAGCCATTATCTGCTAAGGAGTTTCGTATGCAAAAAGTCTCAATCCCTGAGGCAACAGCAATAGTTTTTTCCGCAAGGTCAGCAATAGATGCTTTTTTCAAAATATGTGAAGAACTTCGCATTGCAATTCCTGAAACAATGAAGTATTTTTGTATATCAGAGGCAGTTGCGCTCTATCTTCAGAAATACATAGTCTATCGCAAAAGAAAAATTTTCTTTGGAACAGGAACTAACGCCTCTATTATTGATCTTCTTGGAACAAAACATAAAAACGAGAATTTTATGCTTGCTGCTGCAGATAACTGCAAGACAGATCTCCATAAACTATTCGTTAAAGCAAAAATCAAACACACCACAGCGGTGTTTGTCAAGACTGTTAACAGTGACCTTTCAAAGGTTAAACTTGACAATTATGATTTTCTAGTATTTTACAGCCCAAGCGACATAAAGTCTCTACAGGATAACTTCCCCGATTTTGTCCAAAAAGAGATCAAGTTTGCCACTTTTGGAACTGGTACTCTAAAGGCGCTTAAAGCGGCTAAACTCTCTGCAGAGGTTACTGCACCAACACCTGAAGCTCCATCAATTGCGAAGGCTCTTCAGATATATTTGGAGACAAAATAATCAATTAAGGCATACTATGCCAAAAATAAGAGACTCTTTTCCCAAGAGGGAGAGGCTTTGTAATATTAAGGCTATCACTTCACTTTTTGAAAGTGGAAAAAGTTCTTTTACATTTCCCTTAAAGATTTATTATAACCCAAACGCTCTTAATTACAATAGGATAGTGATTACTGTACCTAAAAGGAATCACAAAAAAGCTGTAGATAGAAACCTTATTAAAAGGAGAATTAGAGAGAGTTGGAGGTTATTTAAAGACACTGATACAGAAATTATAGGACTGGATATTGCAGTGGTATATGTTGCTACCTCCTTAATTGATTACAAAAAAATTGAAAAATCACTCAAAGATGGACTGGCAAAAATTAAAGAAGATTGCCTTAAAACTGGCCTCTCTACCATTCGTAATACTGATTAAATGCTATCAATATTGCATATCACCTTTAAAGCCTCAGTCTTGCAGGTACACACCTACTTGCTCCTCTTACTCCCTTGAAGCCGTAAAGAAATATGGCCCTTTTAAAGGATTATGGTTGGCAATAAAACGTATATCCAGGTGTCATCCTTGGGGTGGTAGTGGCTATGATCCAGTACCCTAACTCCAATTATTCAGACTTCTTGTCCATCCCAAATCTTTTTAGAACTGTACCGATGTTTTTTTCATCTCTTGCCAGCATCCTAATTTCCTGCTCAGGAACATTAAAGATATCCATAAAAACAAGGCCGTCAAGACAGTAATTAAAATCAGGGTCAACATTAAAATTGATTATGCTGGCATTTATTTTTAGATATTTCTTTACTAAAGTAGGAAGCCGAAACTCTCCATCGCTAAGTTTTAGCATATACCTGTCAAACTTCTCGATTGAGTCTGTTCTGCTACCGCTTAAAAGTATATCTGGATTACATCTGTGAAAATTTGGGAAAAAAGGATTTTTGGGTTTCATCATTTTTTCTAACTCTTTTACAGAGTGATGTCTCTTAAGATATTCAATCATTAAGCTTCTATAGAATTTTGGATACCACGAGCTTATACTAACAGGCCCAATAAGATATCTTACATCCGGCTTATTTAAAACCGAGTAAAGAAGTCCTTTTATTAACAACATAAGAGGGAGTGCCTCCTTTTGGTATTCAAGGGTAACAAATGATCTGCCAAGTTCAATAGACTTGGTTAGATAAGAATGAAACTCAGGATTATAATCGAATAGAGTCTTGGTATAAAACCCCTTGATTCCTTTTGTTTTGAGAATCTCATCGCCGTATCCAAGTCTGTAGGCTCCTACAATTTTCCCTTTCTGTTTATCCCAAAGAAAAAGTTGTTGATAATAATCATCGTAAGAATCAATATCCAGAGGAGATTTTGTTCCCTCTCCTACAGCACGGAATGCCTCCTCTCGTTTCCTGCCCAATTCGTGCATTGCAAGTGGTATTGACCTAGAATCTGTCAGATAGCAGCTATAGTTACCAGTTGTAAAAAGATGTTTCTCCTTTGGAAGTGAATTAATCTCTTTAATAAGTGCCCTTCTATTTTTTGGCAATGCAATTGGTGTAGAGTAAACATCTTCTGGGTGAATAATCTTTGACTGCACATTTCCCTCAAGGGCATATGTTCTACTTCTCAGATATCCTCCCAGTTGATTAAGATCTTTATATTCAGACAACTCAGCTATGGTAATAGGTTTCCCAATTCTTACCTGTATTGTATGATTTTTCTTATTGAGAAGCTCGCCGGGGAGTCTTACCGTTCTGAGCATTGGGTGCAATTTCCCAAGCCAGTGAAAGAAACGAGAGTTCGTGCCGTGAACATAAACCGGAAGCACTTGAACTCCGGCATTTCTAATTAACTTAATTATTGAGGGTTGCCACTCTTTGTCTTGAATAATTGAGCTTCCGTAAGTTGTCGCAACCTCACCGGCCGGAAATAGAGATAATGCTCCGCCACCTTTGATACTCTCAGCAGCCATCCTAAGACCTGAAAAGCTTTGTGCAAGTTCCGGCTTATCGGTAAATGGGTTAACAGGGAAAAAAAATTCTTTAAGGTTTGGTATGTGAGAAAGAATAAAATTTGTAAGAAATTTAATATCAGGACGCGCTGCACTGAAAATATCAATTAAAATTACTCCGTCAATTGCCCCGTAAGGGTGGTTTGAAACTACTATAAAGGGGCCCTCTTGCGGAATATACTCAAGTTCCTTTGGTGGAATTTCATATTTAATATTAAGCTCTCTCAATAATGATGATGAAAAATCACGCCCATAACAACCTGATGATTTGCTATATAACTTATTCACCCTATTTATACCAATCAGAGGCATTGCAATGGTTGCAATGATATTGCCTGCTAATCCACGGATTTTTATGGCTTTTTTAATATCAGCCTTAGTTACTAGCTTTGTATTCATATCCATTGCAAATATAGTTTATTTGTTACTTTTACAAATATGAAATCTTCGGATAATAGAGACCATCTGAAAGAGAGTGCCAAACTTTTGCCTCTTTTGCCCGGCGTTTATAGGTTTTTAAACAGGGAAGAGAGTGTCATTTATGTTGGTAAGGCAAAAAATCTCCGAAACAGAGTATCTCAATACTTTCAATCAAATGAGAATCTCTCCCCAAAAACAAGGGTTATGGTGGCGAAGATTGAGAGCATTGAGCACACAGTGGTTGAAAGCGAATCTGAAGCACTTTTGTTAGAGAATACTCTTATCAAAAGATACCAGCCGAGGTACAATGTTATGCTCAAAGACAGTAAAACATACCCCTGGATCTGCATTAAGAAAGAACCTTATCCCAGAGTGTTTATAACAAGACGATTACTAAAAGATGGGTCCTATTTTTTTGGCCCTTACAGCAATGTTTCACACGCTTATTCTCTGATAGATATAATTGATAATCTCTTTAAAATCAGAAATTGCAAACTATCTCTTACTCAAGAGAACATTAAGTTAAAAAAATTCCGTCCTTGCCTCAGGTTTCATATAGGAAAATGCAAGGCACCGTGTGTGGGTTTTCAAAGTGAGGAGTCTTATAATTTACAAATTGAGAAGATAAAACTTATTCTTAAGGGAGAGACATCATTACTTGCAGAAGAGATTAAAGAGGAGATGAAGATTGCATCATCTCAACTAAGATTTGAAGATGCTCAGGAGGCAAAAGAGAGACTTGAAACTCTAAACAGGCATTATAGCAAATCATTAGTTGTAAGTCAAAGCATTACAGATGTAGATGTGTTTACACTTGTTTTTGAGAACAATATGGCTTTTGGGAATTGGTTGAGAGTAGTTAACGGATCAATTATTCAATCTCTTAATGTTGAGTTAAAACTTCCTATTGACGAAAACAGAGAGGTAGTATTAGCCAGATTTATTATCACAATTGGAGAGAGGTTTGCTCCGCTTTCAGATGAAATTATAACCGAGTATATTCCAGAAGGAGATTTTTCCCCTTCAAAAATTCATATCCCCAGAAGAGGAGAGAAATTAAACCTACTTGAATTAAGTATAAAAAATGCGAGGATTTTCAAAATAGAAAAGATAAAGCAGGAGCAGATTCTCAGGCCGGACGAGCATCGTGATAGAGTCCTTGAAACAATAAAAAAAGATCTGAACTTAGTTGATACTCCCTCCCATATTGAGTGCTTTGATAATTCAAATATTCAGGGGAAATATGCTGTTTCTGCTTGTGTGGTTTTCAAAAACGCAACTCCAAGTAAGAGAGATTACAGACATTTTAATGTAAAGCGAGTTGTAGGTGCCGATGATTTTGGGACAATGAAAGAGGTTATAAACAGACGTTACTCTAGAATTGTTGAGGAGGGTAATTCACTGCCTCAACTTATCGTTATTGATGGAGGAAGAGGACAGGTTAATGCTGCTTATGAGGCACTCGAAGAGCTTGGACTAGAAAAGAAAATCAGATTGGTTGGTATAGCAAAAAGATTAGAAGAGCTCATTACTCCAGGAGATCCTCACCCACTCTTTTTGGATAAAAACAGCTCCACCTTAAGAGTAATGATGCAGCTTAGAGATGAGGCTCATAGATTTGGGATTACTCACCACAGAAAGAGGCGAAGCAAGGGTCAGATCGAATCAGAACTATCAGAAATTAAAGGAATAGGCGAGAAGAGTCTTCAAAAACTTTTAACTCACTTTAAAAGCCTTCTCAATTTAAGATCTGCTCCAACAGAGGAGATAAGAAAGGTTGCCGGAGCAAGGATAGCAAATATACTTAAGGAGTATTTTGACTCTGAGTCGGCACTTTAGTAAGTCTGTTCCAGTTAATCCATCCATTAACGGAATTTGCAAAGTAAAATACCCACATTATCACCATTAGAAGAGAATGCTCCTCCCCATTGATAAAAGCAATAGACCACATTACAATACTAATTAAGTTGACTGTAACCCATAGCACCCACTGCTCCATATATGCCTTTACCATTAGAAACATTGCAATAACTGAAAGAACTGTAGTGGCAGAGTCCTTCAAAGGCTGAGGGTCACCAAACTTTTTTAGAATAAAAGCAACTGCCAAAACAAGAGTTATCGAAATAATCATTAGCAAAACTCTTTCAGAAAATTTAAATCTTCGACCAACAATTGTTACTGACTCTTTACCATCTCTCTTTTTAAGCCACATAACCCAACCGATAAACTGCATTGGAAGATAGTAAAAAGCATTTAGGGCAGCGTCTCCATATAGCTCTGCTTTATATGCAATTACAGCGTATAATGAGACATTAACAAGTCCAAAGAGATAATTAAAAATGTTCCCCTTTGCAACAAGCACAACGCATATTACACCAGTAATACCCGCCAGAGAGCCTGCTATGTCAAAGCTCTCTGTGAGCAACATATGGATAATATTCGATAAAATAACACCTATGATAAGAAACCAATCAAAGGAATTTAGAGTGTTTATTTTATTGAATTTTATCATATCAATGGTGTCGTAAAAATAAACTGGAATATGCTTTTGGACTCTGCTGTCCGGATAAATCTTACTCCGGCCGTCAAAGGAAGTGGAATATTAAATATGTTAAAATCAAAAAGAAGATCTGCACCACCTGAATAGAGGTGCCTGGAATCATTCATCCCCCTGCTGTAGGCCCAGTCAAAAAATGGAATAACTCTTGCTCTCTTAAGATACAATAACCAAGAAACTGTTATATCACCTAAATTTATTGGTATCGCATAATCGGTAAAGAGAGATGTATAATGAATACTGTAGTGAGCATTATAACCCCTTGGAGAGGCAGCCAAATTTCTCATAAGATATCTTTTCCCCTCATAGAACTGTCTTTGATATGCAAAGGATAATCTTATACCGTGATTTTTCATCAACCCGGGAATGTAACCATAAGCATTCCAATAGAGTGTTGAACCAAAATTCTCTCCGGCAAAGGGCATCATATTAAACTGCAAATTTGTTCCAAATCCCCATTTGGGGTAGAGGTTTCTCAAGGCCATCCGTTGAACTTGATAATATTGTATTCCAAGTGTTATATGCTGATAATCCTGATACCTCCCCTCTCTGAAAGAGTAGTATGAATCGTTTGAATACCTCCAGTTCATTTTTGGAATCAGACCCCTTGTCCATCCACCGGAAGAAAAATTCAAAGGGGCATATGTAAGTAATGAGGCGCTAAAGTAAGGAGAACCAGAAACAGTATCCGTCACCATCTCCGGATTGAAAAGATCTCCGGCTACAAGTGTTATTCTCTGTTTATCTCTATCGTTAAGATCTGCTCTAAATTCAAATACTGGATAAAATCCTCTGTACGAAAACCTCATATGCCCGGAATGGAAGCCTCCGTGATAAGAGTAACCAAGCATCCCCTCTGCGGTTCCCAAAGAGTTCTGGGTATAAATTGATGCACCGGGGGAGACAACGTTATAAAAATTTTCGTAGGAAATATTATTTAAAATATCTGTATTAACAAACAGCGGGGTCCACGAGTGGACTCTAAAGAGATGTTCACCCCTTCTGTATGGCTCAGATTTAAGGGTTTCTGCATCTTTAAGTGATACTGTATCAATATTAAAACCGGCTTGTCTGGAAAGTTCCTCGGCCATTTCATACTTATATGGTTTTGAAAGGTCTGCAACCTCCCACTTTAAAGAGTCAATGGGAGCCTCTACAAGCTTGAATCCATTCTTAGTAAAATTAGAATAAAAAAGAGAGTTCCTTAGTCTACAGTATTGCGGTGATTTTGCAGCAAGAGGGACAGATGTTAATTTTCTAACAAATTTTGCCAATGGATCATAATGATAAATATTATCCGTACCATCCAGATCGCTTGAAAAGAGAATTGATCCATCAAGTTCAGAGAGCCCTTCAATTATTTGGTGCTGCTCTTCTATCTCCAAATTCCACTTGCCCTTATCCGGCTCAATTGAGTATAATCCAAGACCTTTATCTGTTATTACAGTTACATAAACCTTACCATCTATTATTATAGATTCCTTAATCTGCCCATTTAAAGGGGCCTTAAAGCTTGATTTGATAACAAAGCCATCCATATCTAAAAGGACAAGAGAGCTTCCTCCCTTTGGATGATACTCTGCAACCGCCATCATAAAACCATCGTTTGAAAAAGAGGGATTCATATAAACTGCCCTCTTAGTCAATCTTTTTGTCTTACCAGTAGATATATCATACTCTACAATTTCAGAAAAACTCTCGTGCTCCCATCTAAGTGACGGGATCTTCTCACTCCAATATATTTTGCCCCTCTTCATTATGGGCTCACCACTGAGAATTCCTGTAAAATAGAGAGTCTCCTCGTTACCATTCTCATAAATTTTCACTAGACGACTAGCCTCGTCAAGATCTGTTTTTATAGCATATGTAACCCCTTCCGGAGTTACCATTGGATAAAGATATGAGATATAATCATCTGTTTTTGGTGTAATAAAATTGTGGTAAGAAAATGGAGCCTTTATTGAGTCCTCTCTTCTCCATTTATTTGTCATTAAATCTGTAACCTCTTTAAGATTTTCAGAAACAGAGAGCCCGGAGGCTTTACGATAGGCTTTTGTTGCACCTGAGGGATTATAGAATTCATCAACCAGAGTTGTCATAACATCTCCCATTAAATGATAATTCCCGGAACGGAATCTCATCCCTGATAACAAAAGATAGCCTAGACTATATTCATTTGGAGTATATTTTTTAAATGAACCAAAGGCCCACTGCTGAATGTTCCTGAAGTCACCCTCCAAAAAAGCCGCTTTGAAATAGAGAAGATGAGAGGGACTTCTTCCTCTGCCGGCACTAGAATTTGCAGTTTCAGAAACAACGGCATCCCCTTCAAGAGCCCATTTATTAATATATAACCCGGCTCCTAGTCCTACTGCCTGTTCTCCAATAAGCCAAGAGAGAGGTTTGAATATTCCTCTCTCAAACATAGTCATTTGCGCCACGTGCCTCCCTTCGTGAAGCACCAGTTGCTTCTCCCAGTTCATTGAATAGCTTCCCAATGAAGGAGGGGTCGTATAAAGCTCCATTCTTCTTGGAGCCCAACTAACCAAACCATTACTGTAAACATTGTATGGGTGCAATACAACAGGCAGTTTACGAGGGGTAGATCTTAGCGGACCATTTACTGCGTCTGCACTCTTCTCTAAAAGAACAGCATATCTTCTTGCCAGAGAGTCTGCTTCTGTTGGGTATATAATAAAATATCTCTCCGTTTTAATTTCATTCCACTTAAGCCGGGCCGGATCACTTCCAGTAGAGTAGAATTGTGCAGAAGATTGATTAAATATAAAAATGGAAACAATCGCAGCAAAGAGTGACTTGACTGTGCGGTTCATTTAAGTTAATTTTCTGTTACAAAGGTAGGAAAATTGCACTAGATTTATGAATCACAAATTTTAATGAATTATATTTGTGGCTGTAAACTAATACCCAAACATAATGGACGTAGTATTTCAGATACTAAAACTTTTTGGTTCCCTCGGACTCTTTCTATACGGAATGACGCTGATGAGTGGAGCCTTGCAAAAAGTTGCAGGAGAGAAGATGAGATCTATCCTTGCCGCAATGACGTCAAACTCCCTTAAAAGAGTACTTACCGGCCTCTTTATAACAGCAATAATTCAGTCTTCAAGCGCAACAACCGTAATGGTTGTTAGTTTTGTCAATGCGGGATTACTTTCACTTGTCCAGTCTGTAGGGGTTATTATGGGTGCCAACATAGGTACAACTGTTACTGCTTGGATAATATCACTACTAGGATTTAAATTTGACATATCTGTTCTCTCTATCCCTCTTATTGGGGTGGGATTTACACTTATGATGTTTAAATCAAAGAAAAAGAAATCGGTTGGAGAATTAATAATTGGATTTTCATTACTCTTTTTGGGATTAACTTTTCTGAAAAACTCAGTTCCTGATCTTAGAGCAAATCCAGAAATTTTTGAATTCCTTCAGGGGTGGACTCAATATGGATTTGGATCAGTTTTAATCTTTGTCCTTATTGGATCTCTTTTAACTATTATAATGCAATCATCCAGTGCCACAATGGCCCTCACTCTTGTGATGAGCAGCTATGGCTGGATTCCTTTTGAGATGGCGGCAGCAATGGTCCTCGGAGAGAATATTGGTACAACAATTACTGCAAATATTGCGGCAGCAGTGGCTAACGTATCCGCTAGAAGAGCTGCACTTGCCCATATGGTATTTAATATATTTGGAGTTATTTGGGTTCTAGCTCTTTTCAAGCCGGTTTTGAGCATTGTGTCTAAAATTACAATCTCAGTATCCGGGCTAGATCCTTTTGTCTCTTCAGAAGCAACACTATACGGAGTTTCATTCTTGCACACACTATTTAATGTCACCAACACTCTTCTTCTAGTTGGCTTTACCAATCAGATTGTAAGACTTGTAAGCAGTGTAATTAAGTCCAAAAGCACAGAGGAGGTATTCAGACTTAAATATATTCAGGGTGGTGTATTGAGTACAGCTGAATTGTCACTTTCTCAAGCAAAAGAGGAGATAACAGATTTTGCAAGACTTGCCAAGCAGGAGTTTGCTTATGCAAGGGAGGCTATGAGACTTTGCAATTCAGACAAGTTTGATGAGCTATACACTAAAATTGAACACTACGAACAAATAACAGATAAGGTTGAACTTGAAATTGCTAATTACCTTAATAATGTTTCAGAGGGAGAGTTAAGCGAAGAGAGCGGAAGACGCTTGCAAGCAATGTATAAGATAATTAGTGAAATAGAGAGTTTGGGTGACTCTGGATACAATATCGCTAGAATTCTTAACAGACTTAGAGTGCATAAGAAGAATTTTTCTGATGATGTCTGTGATAAACTAGACCATATGTTTATTCTTCTTGAACGGGCATTTGATCATATGATTGATAATCTGGACAAAGGTTATACTAAACTGGATGGCATTGCTAATGCAATAGATTCAGAAGAGCAGATAAACGAATATAGAAATATACTCAAGGAGGAGCACCTGTTCAACCTTGAAAACAACAAATACGGATATCAAACAGGCGTCTATTATATGGACATTGTGGCCGAATGCGAAAAAGCAGGAGACTATATGATTAACGTATCAGAAGCAATCATTGAAATTAAGTAGGTTTTAAAGAAGATGATCAAAAAACAGTTGACACTATTTGCCATCTTATTGTTATCTCTAGTAGTCAGAGGACAGGAGAGCTATTTTAAAAGTGATTCTATCGCTTTTGCAGATACAAAATGGAGTCGCTCTATAGTATCAGAAGGAATAATTCTTAAAAAAGCTCATTTTAGTAATGGCGAATTGTTCAATTCAAATCAGTATATCTCTATTGTTGAGATATCACCGGAAGCCGACGCAAAAATTGAAATTTTTGCAAGTCCTATTCTCAAGCAAACAAGTTCAATTGCTTCTGAAGCAGGTGCAAAAATTGCTTTAAACGGCTCATTCTTTAAGTTTAATAATAGTTACAATACAGAAGATTACAACTCTGTTGATTATATTAGAAAAAGTAACAAACAACTGGCTCCAAACACTTGGCCGGCAAAAGGGCGCTCTATGCACCAGCTTGGAGCCCTTGCAATATTTAGGGGAGAGCTTTTCATTCTTAAGGCCGATGCTTTAAGGGAGTGGGAGAAATATATTCAGGCCGAGGAGGTAATTACTTCCGGACCTATCCTCCGGGTAAACGGAGTGGATGAGAAACTTGCCAAAGCATCTTTTTATACAACTAGGCACCCAAGAACAGCAGTTGGAAAGAGAGAAGATGGCACCATTCTTATGATTACGGCTGATGGGAGATCTGCTCAGGCAGCAGGAGTCTCTCTAATTGAACTCCAAATCATTATGAAATGGTTAAGAGCAAACTATGCCATTAATCTGGACGGAGGCGGATCCACAACTCTCTATATTGAGGGCGCCTCTGATAATGGAGTGGTAAACCATCCAACAGACAACAGAAAATTTGACAACAAAGGTGAACGAAAAGTGGCAAATGCCATTCTAGTTTACACAAACATAAATGGACAGCAATAAAAAGAGGGTACTCTTTGTATATACGCGTAACTCCACATTTATTCGTGGAGATGTGGATATTATGTCACACAACTTTATTGTTACAAAATTGGTGACAGACAATACAAATCCGGCAAAACAGACAGTTGCGCTAATTAAACAGTTTTTTTACCTGATTTTCAATATCTATAAATTTAACATCGTTTACATTTGGTTCGCAGACTACCACTCCTGGCTTCCCGCCCTATTTGCCAAAATTACAAGAAAAAGATGCTACATAGTAATTGGAGGTTATGATGTATGCAGAGTTAAAAAATACAAATATGGTAGTTTTGTAAAACCTTTAAGAGGTTGGCTGGCAAGAAGCTCTATGAAAATGTCAACAGCAAATCTTTGTGTCTCCGAGCATGTTAAAAGGGTAGTCAAACGCCTTGCTCCCCAGACTCCGATAAAACTTGTATACAATGGGATAACATTCCCTGATTCATCAAAAACAAAATTACCTGCTGAAGGCACCAGAAACGGAGTATTATGCGTTGCAATCTCTAATACAAAACAGAGCATCTTTGTCAAGGGTATTGACAGGTACCTTGCACTTGCCCAGGCGATGCCTTCATATCAGTTTACTCTAATTGGAACAAATCCTGCGAAGGCTGGGATAGACGAGGAGAGTATCCCAAAGAATCTAACCATAATTACTTCAATTGAACACAACCTCCTTTCTGAATACTATCACAAGTCAAAGGTGTATTGTCAACTCTCAAGAAGAGAGAGCTTTTCACTTGCCTTGGCAGAGGCGATGTTTCACGGTTGTATGCCGTTAACTACAAAAGCAGGAGGTATGCCGGAGGTTTCTGGAGGTCTTGGAGAGATAATCTATGCTTTAGACAATGATGGTTTTGACAGAGAAAACAGAGAGAGTTCAATTCACGAAGCGATTAATGCAATAGCAAGACTTTCCGCTGAAAGTGAGGATTACGCCCCGGCAATGAGAGAGCGTGTAACAGCTCTATTTACCATAGGCAGAAGGGAGAGAGAGCTTAATTCAATTTTTTTTCAAAATAATCGCTCTTAAGAACCACCTCACAACCCTAATTGCATAACTATCCCCTCTAGCACTAAGAGTTGCTAATAATCTGTAATGAAATTTCTCTTCCGGATTATTGTGATTCAAAATTTCCTGATTAACCTCTGGAAAGAGTTTTAATATTTCAGGAAGTTTATTGCCTTTAGTCTCTTGATGCAAAATAAGCCTTCTTCTAGTCCGCACCTTATATAAAAGGAGCTCCTCCTTGCATAATAATTTCAGTTTTGAAGGCAACACCTCCTCAAGATAGTTTAGTGTTGAGGATATAAGGTTAAGGTGGTTAACCGAAACAGATACTGATGATGAGTTATACATCACATAGTGGATAAGGGCTCTGTCGATTATTGCAATCTTTTCTGCATTGACAATCAGTAATGGAGAGAGAGAGAGGTCATCCCTTAAATCCGGAGAAAAGGATATTCCTCCTTTAAGATACAGCTCTCTACTTGCCAGTTTATTCCATAGAGCAGAGGGGACTCTGTTTGATAACATCTCTTTTAGGTAATTAACCCTCTCAATATCATTATGAAGAATTTGAACGCCTTTAACATCAGAGACAAAAGAGAGACTTCTCTCCATCTCTTCTGCAATGTAACCGCATATAGCTAAATCTGAATCTGTATCTTTTATTATCTTAAATAATGTCTCCAACAGATCCGGCTCAAAATAATCATCGGAATCTAAATGAATAATGTAGCTGCCTACTGAGGCATCCATACCTCTGCCTCTGGATGCCGAGACACCTAAATTAACCTCATTCCTTATAATCTTAAAACTATTTTCAAGCCAAGACCCTTTTAAAAGTTTCTCGGCAATGGCAATACTATCATCACCACCACAATCATCTACTAAAATGAGTTCAAACTCTCTAAAACTTTGATTTAATAATGACTCCAGAGATCTTTCAATAAAGGAGGAGACCCTGAAAACAGGAACTATTACAGATATTTGAGGATTTTGAAAAGACATAAAACAAAGATAAAAAAAGAGGATGACATTAAATGCCATCCTCTAACTCAAGTTGACCCACCAGGATTCGAACCTAGACTGACAGAACCAAAATCTGAAGTGCTACCATTACACCATGGGTCATTATGGTTCTCAATTGAGGGTGCAAATATATATCTTTTTCATAAAAAACAAAAATTTTCAAAGAATCTTGAATTCAAGCATTGCATCTCCAAGTAATAAATAAAGAGATACCCAAAAAGCATATCTTATAGCTTTACCGAGTAGCATAAAGATTGCAGACTTAGTAAAGTTGACTCTGTAAAACCCCAATCCTACGGCCAGAATGTCACCAGCAAAGGGGACCCAGCTGAAGAAAGCGATGAGAGATCCATACTTATCTATCCAGTGTTTCTGCTTTAATAATTTCTCTTCTGTTACACCAAGCCATTTTTCAATCCAACCCCACTTCCCTAAATGACCTATCCAGTAAGAAGTTAGCCCTCCAAGCCAATTGCCTGCAGTTGCCCAAATAAGAGCCAATAAAGGATTCATCCCTGCAAGTAAAGCTCCGGCTATAAGAATGTCTGAACTGAAGGGTATAACAGTTGCCGCAAGAAAAGAACCAAAGAAAAGTCCCAGAAAACCATATCCCTCAAGAAGCTCTATCATCGTTTTAATTTAAAAAATTCTTTTATGAGAGAGGAGCACTCCTTCTCCATTATTCCACCGGTAATAGTTGTTTTTGGATGTAAAAGAGAGGGGGTGAAGAGAGAATACCCTCTTTTTGGATCTGATGCCCCATAAACAATCCTGCCTATCTGAGACCAGGCAAGCGCAGATGCACACATTGCACAGGGTTCCAATGTCACATATAGTGTACATCTCTCAAGATACTTCCCACCAAATCTAGATGTTGCCATTGTTATTGCCTGCATCTCCGCATGGGCTGTTGGGTCATTAAGACGTTCAGTCATATTGTAGGCTCTTGAGACTATACTTCCATCACAAACGATAACTGCTCCTACCGGAACCTCGTCCATTTCAAGCGCCTTTAACGCCTCATTTAAGGCTGCCTCCATATACATTGTATCATCCTGTTTAGGAAGAGAATCTCTTTCCATCTTTGATTATCTTTTGTGTTACCTTCAAGTGGTCAAATATACGGACAATTTGTCAGTAATAATGATTGGCACTCCTTTTGCCTTATTTGTAAATGCAAAATTTAACAATCAACAATAAACAAATAATTACAAAATTCATTTATTATGAACATCAAACCATTAGCAGACAGAGTTTTGATTGAGCCTAAGGAGGCCGAGACAAAAACAGCAAGCGGTATTTTCATTCCAGACACAGCAAAAGAGAAGCCTCAGGCAGGTAAAGTAGTAGCTGTAGGTAGCGGAAAAAAGGATGAGCCAATGGAACTTAAAGTGGGTGACAATGTGCTCTATGGCAAATACGCAGGTACAGAGATTAATGTAGATGGTAAAGATTACCTTATGATGCGCCAGTCAGACATACTGGCTGTTCTTAACTAATTGTTTAAACTATATAAAATAACCAAGTAAATATTATGGCAAAAGAGATTAAATTCAATATAGAGGCACGCAACCTTATGAAAGAGGGTGTTGATGCTTTGGCTAACGCAGTAAAAGTGACTCTCGGCCCTAAGGGGAGAAACGTTGTAATTGACAAAAAATATGGCTCTCCTCAAATTACTAAGGACGGAGTAACTGTTGCAAAAGAGGTTGAACTAGAAGACCGTTTTGCTAATATGGGCGCTCAAATGGTTAAGGAGGTTGCATCTAAAACTGCTGATCAGGCAGGAGATGGTACAACAACCGCAACTGTTCTAGCACAGTCTATAATTAATGTCGGCCTTAAAAACGTAACTGCAGGAGCGAACCCTATGGATCTTAAAAGGGGTATTGACAAAGCTGTTGAAGCTGTAGTTGCATCTCTCAAAAGTCAAAGTCAAGCTGTAGGTGATGATATCACTAAAATTGAGCAGGTTGCAACAATATCTGCAAACAATGATATCACTATAGGTAAACTTATTGCAAATGCAATGAGTAAAGTTAAGAAAGAGGGTGTTATCACTGTTGAAGAGGCAAAAGGTACGGATACAGAGGTTAAGATTGTTGAGGGTATGCAGTTTGATCGCGGCTACATCTCTCCATACTTTATGACAAATCCAGAGAAGATGGAGGCTGTAATGGAGAATCCATACATCCTGATTACAGACAAGAAGATCTCTACAATGAAGGACCTTCTCCCTGTGCTTGAGCCAGTTGCTCAAAGCGGAAGAGCGCTTGTTGTAATTGCTGAGGATGTAGATGGAGAGGCTCTGGCTACCCTTGTTGTAAATCGTCTTCGTGGTACTCTAAAAATTGCAGCTGTAAAGGCTCCCGGTTTTGGAGACAGAAGAAAAGAGATGCTTGAAGATATAGCTATTCTTACTGGCGGTACTGTTGTTTCAGAGGAGAAGGGAATTAGGCTGGATGCAGCTACTCTTGATATGCTTGGTGTAGCAGAGAAGGTCTCTATTGATAAAGAGAACACTACAATAGTAAATGGTTCTGGCGATAAAGAGGCAATTGATAAAAGAGTTGCTCAAATTCGCAAACAGATGGAGACAACCACAAGTGATTATGACAGAGAGAAGCTTCAGGAGCGTCTTGCTAAACTAGCAGGTGGTGTCGCAGTATTGTACGTAGGTGCAGCTTCTGAGATGGAGATGAAAGAGAAAAAAGATCGCGTTGAGGATGCTCTTAGTGCAACACGTGCTGCTGTAGAAGAGGGTATAGTACCTGGAGGCGGTGTGGCTTACATTCGTGCAATAGAGGCTATAAAAACACTTAAAGGCGACAATGAGGATGAAAATACAGGTATTGCAATTATTTCCCGCGCAATAGAGGAGCCTTTAAGAATGATTGTTGAAAACGCAGGTATCGAAGGCAGTATAGTTATTCAAAAGGTTAAAGAGGGCAAGGCAGACTATGGTTACAACGCCCGCACAGACAAATTTGAAAACCTTTACGCAGCCGGAGTTATTGACCCAACTAAGGTTACGCGTATCGCTCTTGAAAATGCAGCTTCTGTTGCAGGTATGTTCCTTACAACTGAGTGCGTACTAGCTGAGCAGAAAGAGGAAAACCCAGCTCCAATGGGAGCGCCGGGAATGGGTGGTATGGGTGGAATGATGTAAGAGAATCATCACTCAAATAAATAGAGCCGGCTAAATTAGTTTTTAGCCGGCTTTATTATTAATCTGAACTTTTGCATTAATAATCTGTTGAGTAAAATAAAAACAATGCTTAATAAAGGTGATAAGGCTCCTGACTTCAAAGGTGTTGATCAGGATGGTAAAGAGATAACTTTAAAAGATTTCAAAGGGAAAAAACTGGTTTTATACTTCTATCCCAAAGACAACACTCCCGGGTGTACTGCAGAGGCTTGTGATTTAAGAGACAATTACAGCAGGTTTGAGTCAATGGGATATAAAATAGTTGGAGTTAGCAAGGATAGCGAAAAGAGTCACAAAGGCTTTATTGAGAAGCACCACCTGCCATTTCCATTATTATCAGATAAGGAGGCAGTTATCCTTAAAGCTTACGATGCGTGGGGGCGAAAAAAATTTATGGGAAGAGAGTACGATGGAATAATTCGTAAAACTTTTGTCATTGACGAAGAGGGAGTAATAATAGATATAATAGAAAAAGTGGACACAAAGGCCCACTCTAAACAAATAATAGGATAACTATCAGCCTACAATCCAGGCGAGAATGTGATTTTCAAAAACCTCATAACTAACTTCAAACTCCTCCTGATAACCATCCTTGTGGATAAATTCAACATCAACACTCCCCTCCTCTCTTGGGGTAAATCTTTTGATGTTGATTTGTCGTGAGAAATCCACTTCTGTCTGTGACATCCTTTTATACACAGCCTCCTTCACACTCCAGTGAATGGCAAGATGAAGGTTTCTGTTCTTATCGCTTAAATTTTCAACCTCCTCCTCTGAGAGAGCCTTCTTCTCAACTGCGGAGAAATCTCTTTCAAGAGACTCAACATCCACCCCTACGCTCTCATCAGGATGAGTTAAAACACAAACATATTTCCCTGTATGAGAAATGCTTATCTCAATAAGGCTATTCTGTAGGAATGGCCGTCCGTTATCGTGGTGACCCAAATAGACCTTGCCGTCAAAGAGCTCATTTAACAACGCACGTACTGCCAAACGCTCTTTTCTTCTTGCACTACTTTTTGTAAGCAGTAGCTCTTCCAATTCATCGTGAGGTATAGAGCTAAGGTTCATCAACTCCTCTTCTGTCTCAGTAATTTCCCAGACAGATATTGTTGCACCTCTCTCTACATCCTTGCTGAAAAATAGTCCCATCTCTTATCTAATATTTTCTTTAATGTCTGTTTCATCCGAAATTTCACCCACTATCTCCTCTAAAATATCCTCTAAAGTGACAATCCCCTCCATACCTCCATACTCATCAGCTACAACAGCAAGATGTATTTTTTTCTGCCTAAACTCCTCAAGCAGGTCGTTAATTCTTTTTGTACCTGGTACAAAATAGGCTTTTCGTATATGTTTAGTCCAGTCAAAGGAGTTCTCTCTTCCAATAAAACCAACCATATCCTTTATGTAGAGAAATCCTGTTACGTTATCTATTGTTCCCTCATATACAGGAAGCCTTGAAAATCCGCACTCAACAGCCCTTGTTTTCACATCAGCCCAGGATAGCTGTGACTCAAGAGCCTCAACAGTAACCCTTGGAGTCATAATATCACGAACTGTTGTCTCAGATAATTTTACAATATTAAGCAACATCCCTCTATCCTCTTCAAACTCCTCAACAGATTTTACATCCCTCTCCTCCCGGCTATTCTCAACACTTTTAGCAAAGGATGAGAGAATCATATTAACCGGTTGAGTGAGCCATTTTGCCATTCGCACCATAACACCCGCTGCAAGTGCCATTTTAAGTCCAATTCTTGAAGATAAAACCTCAGGAAGAATATGGCCTGAAATTATTATAAAAGAGATAGTTATTATTAATGCTGCAAAAAAACCAGCCCTATAGAATATTGTCATAGAGAGAATTGAAGCAGATACAACAAAAAGAGCCGAGAGCTGGAATATTGTTCCAAAGAGAAAGTCCGGCCTTGACAGAAGAGCACGAAGAGATTCTGCAGCAGATCCCTCTTTTTTTGAGAGATGATCCGACTCAGTCCTTGAGATTGTGAGGAGATAGATTTCGCCCGCCTTAAGAATTACATAGAGAAAAAGGATGAGGCCGAGCGCCATCCCCACGGGGTAATAGTCATCAGTTAAACTACTGGGAGGTTCCAACTTCTTATAAACTATGGTTATGGTTGCAAATATAGTTAAATTTTAAATGCTGCATACTTTTCCTGCATAAAGGCAGGATAGTAAGACTCTTTTGCCTTACGAAGACCCTCTTCACCAGCATCATCCTCTCGGTTAATGAATTTGAGATTTGTAGCGTGTCTAATAGCAAACTCTCTGTTAATTGCCTGATATGCTCCTCTGAAATTTGAGTCTGCCTTTTCAATATGAACAATAAGAGTATCTGAGTTAATTTTCTCACCTGCAGCATATGCTACTATTTCGCCATCAACTTTAATAAGACCGCCATTAAGCTTAAGATCAAAAAAGTTTGAAAGAGCTTTGTTGACAGCACATATTTCCCACATTTTTGACTGATTCTCTTTGCATCCGTTTGCAATACACCATCTTACAGTAAAATCTCTTATATCTTGAATGTTATCAGGAGTAATCTCCTCATAACTCCAGTTAGGAGTCTCAAGAAACCGGTTTAAATGATTTCTCTTTGACTGTAATTTTTTACCGGAGAGAGAAATCATCTTCTCACTCTCATATATATAATCAAAACTATTCCTTGTTGAAGAGAAGGTGAACTCACCTGGAAAAAGCTCCTCAACCATTGATTTTGCCTCGGGAGGCAGCCCTATCATCTTAAAAGGGACTCCTCTCTCTTTTGAATCGGCTTCAAGCAAAGATATTACCTCTTTCAAATCACCCTCACCCGGAGGGAAAAGATACCTGGTCTCTTCCCCAAAACCTGATGTAAAAAGTAGAAAATCTTTATGTCTGGATATCTTAGACTTAAAAACCTCTTGCCATATATAAAGATTTGTAAAACAATACTCTGCCCCTCTAAAATCAGAAGAGGCAAGAACTTTGTCAATCCACTCCTTATCTTCAAGTACAATCTCTCTGAATTCTATCATAAGTTTTTTATTCTAACAGCCACCTTTCCAGAAGGGAGATGACTCTCTTTTGACTCTCCTCTGGAAGTGTTGAGATACGAGCTCTGTGGCTTCCTGCAGGATCTGTCACAACAACAACATTTGGAGAATTTGGTTCATTTACCATTACCGCACTCCAAGGGTCAAATTCACCATAAATGAAAATCATATTGGAATTTGTAGTTGCAACGAACTTCTCAAGTTTCCTAGAGAGTTTTTTACTGAATTTAAATTTTTGGTCTTGTGGAAGAAATATTTTTGACAAATATCCCTTTGTACTTTTCACCTTTAGCAAACCTTCAAAGGGTTTTGTATCGTATCCATAATATCCCAGCTCACTTGCAGCCTGAACAAAAAAAGATGTAGTGGGGCTATACTTAACAAAATAGTCAGGAGAACTTATTTTCATCCAATAGTCAAAAATCTTCTTATCATCTGAATCTGTTGAAGGAATTTCTTCCGGATTGCTTCCCCACTGCCAGAAAGCGAAGGAGAATTCAAGAACTGAATAGTCATATATCTCCTCTAAAGGGAGGTTGAACTCAAATTTTTTCTCATTACATAAAGCATCAAAAACAGGCTGTAATGAAACTCTTCTTTTAAGAATTTCTCTCTGGAATGCCAAAATTTTTGCTCTCTGCTCTGGAGTCCCTGCAAAATCTGAAATAAAAGATTCGTGCCTTCCATCCTCTACTCCTCTGCAAAGAGGTGCAACATAAGGAACCGTAATATGCACATCGTCGGGGAAAAAGGCTCTGTAAAGAAGAGCCGTCTGGCCCCCTTTGCTAATACCGGTCGCAATCCATCTCTTTTTATAAATCTCCCTGAATCTCATTGTGACATTATGAAGATCGTTTGCAGAATTCTCAGCAGTAAGATGTTTCCAATCTTTATTTTCAGGAGTTGATTCAAGAAAATATCTATGCTCTACAAAGATTATGTTTGTGTTGAAAAGCTTTGATATCTCCTCTCTGTAGTTAGGATTGGCGGCGTAAGAGGCTCCATAACCTTCAGTAACAAGCACTGTAGGTCTGTCAAGTCCAGCGTGCATAACAAAAACTCTCTGTCTAAAGGTTCCCAGAGAGGGGTTTTTATGGCTAATGGGCTGATCAATATATAGAACATATTTATCTTTAAAGTGTGGGCTTTCCAATCTTCTAACATCATATATTGATGGGAGTTTTTCAATT
Source organism: Bacteroidales bacterium (assembly GCA_028700975.1). Lineage (GTDB taxonomy): Bacteria > Bacteroidota > Bacteroidia > Bacteroidales > UBA932 > Bact-08. The sequence continues at coordinate 23,446 of JAQVRQ010000008.1, forward strand.
CGCTCTTTAAGCGAATCCGGCTCAATATCTCTAAAAAGCGATGGCTGAGTCTGAAACTGAGCCACAAGAGGTTGTCCGGCAGAAAATAATAAGAAGGCTGCTATAAGCAGTCTTGCGAAGAGTTTGGTTCTTTTCATAGTAACGATTATATCTCTACAAAATTAGAAGAAAAAACCGTATTTTTGCGGCAAATTACACCATAATGAACAACTTTGTACAAGAACTAAAGTGGAGGGGTATGGTCCATAACATTATGCCCGGGACAGAGGAGCTTCTCCTGAGAGAGCAAACATCTGCCTATGTTGGTATAGACCCCACCGCTGACTCACTACATATAGGACACCTGGTAAGCATAATGATGCTCAAACATTTTCAGGCTTGTGGCCATAAACCTATTGCTCTTGTTGGGGGTGCTACCGGAATGATTGGTGATCCGTCAATGAAATCAGCTGAGAGGAATCTGCTGGACGAAGAGACACTAAGACACAATCAAAATGCAATTAGAAAACAACTCGGACTCTTCCTTGATTTTGACTCAAACTCCCCGAATGCAGCACAATTAGTAAACAACTACGACTGGATGAAGGAGTATACCTTTTTACATTTTATAAGGGATATTGGTAAGCACATCACAGTAAATTATATGATGAGCAAGGATTCTGTTAAAAAGAGGATCACAGGAGACGAGAAAGAGGGTATGTCCTTTACTGAGTTTACATACCAACTTGTACAGGGTTATGACTATCTATATCTATACAAGCATTATGGATGTAAACTACAGATGGGTGGAAGTGACCAGTGGGGTAATATAACTACAGGAACTGAGCTTATCCGCAGAAAAGAGGGTGGAGAGGCATTCGCCCTTACCTGTCCCCTTATAACTAAGGCAGATGGTGGAAAATTTGGTAAAACAGAGCAAGGAAATGTCTGGCTAGATGCAAAGTATACATCTCCATATAAATTTTATCAATTTTGGCTAAATGTAAGCGATGAAGATGCTCAAAAATATGTGAAGATTTTCACAATGCTTGATAAAAAGAGTATAGAGTTGGCTGTTGACTCCCATTTGCTTGAACCACATAGAAGAGAACTACAGAAACTCCTTGCAAAAGAGATCACCACAATGGTACACGGTGAAGCTGAGTATTTAAAGGCTGTAGAGGCATCGGGAATACTATTTGGCAATTCCACTTCCGAGGCTTTGAAGGGGCTGGATGAAGAGACTTTTCTAACAATATTTGAAGGCGTTCCTCAGTTTTCAATTAAAAGAGAGGAGCTCGGAGATAACATTATTGAGTTACTGGCTGTAAAAAGCTCTGTATTCCCATCAAAAGGGGAGTGCAGAAAGATGATAATGGGTGGAGGAGTTGCTATTAACAAAGAGAAAGTTGAGAGTCCGGAAATCAACATTTCTGAAAACGAGCTATTAAACGACAAATACATTCTTGTTCAAAAGGGCAAGAAAAATTATTACATACTTAAAGTAGATTGATTATGGAGGGTGAAAGCACAAGACAACAAAAGGTAGGCAAGCAACTCCAACGAGATCTTGCAGAAATTATTCGCGAAAAGGGGATGGCCGCTTTCAACGGAGCAATGGTAAGTGTAACCGCAGTAAAAGTCTCAACAGATCTTTCGCTTGCAAGAGTTCACCTAAGCATATTTCCATCTGCAAAGGCAGCGGAGGTTTTAGAAATTGTAAACTCTGCAGCTAGAGAGCTAAGATACGAACTTGGCACAAGAGTGGGAAAGCAGCTAAGAATTGTCCCTGAGCTTGCATTTTTCATTGATGACTCACTCGACTATGTTGAGCGCATAGACGAACTCCTTAAGAAATAGCAGTCGTGCGACTGCCATTTTTCATAGCCAGACGTTACCTCTTCGCAAAGAAGTCGCACAATGTTATTAATATTATATCAATAATTAGTGCTTCAGGAATTGCACTGGGAACTACTGCTCTAATTGTAATATTAAGCGTTTATAACGGCTTTGGGGATTTAATTAAAACTCTTTACGGGGCAGGTGAGGCAGACATACTTATTGCTCCTGCTCAGGGTAAAAGCTTTCGAACAGACACCATATCTTTCCAAAAAGCCAGGGAACTCACAGGAGATAATCTTTTCTGTGAAGTGGTTACTGAAAATGTATTTGTGCGATATGGCAACAAAGAGGCTGTAGCTGAAATGAAGGGGGTAGACCCATCTTTTCAAGAGAATACAGTATTGAGGGATTTCATTATTGATGGTGAATTTTCGCTTTGGCTTGGTGAAATACCCCAGGCAGTTGCCGGAAGAACTCTTGCACAAGAGCTTGGTATGAGACCCCATTTTACAAATCCTGTTACCATCTTTTTCCCATCTAGATACGCCTCATACTCTCCTATAAACCCACTCTCATCCATAAACAAAAAAAATCTAAGCCACTCGGGCACCTTTGCCGCAGAGAGAACAATGGACAAAAATCTTCTTTTTGTGCCGTTATCAATAGCTAGAGAACTTGTTGAAATGGAGGATTATGAAGTATCGGCAATAGAGATATACAATAAAGGGAGCCTTGATGCAGAAGCGCTAATCCCTCAATTAAAAAAGGTGCTGGGAGATGGATATAAGGTGTTGGATAGGTATAGCCAGAATGAGACTCTATACAAAATGGTAAAGGCAGAAAAATTCACCATCTATATAATTTTACTTTTCATAGTTATCATTATCTCTTTTAACCTGTATGGCAGTCTATCAATGCTCATTATTGAGAAGGAAGATGATAGCATTACCTTAAGAAGTATGGGGGCAAATGAAAGGCTTATAAAGAAGATATTTCTATATGAAGGGTGGATGATATCTATCCTTGGTATGTTAATAGGTATTATTCTTGGAATAACCATATGCATATTACAGCAAAAAGCAGGTATTGTAAAAATGCCTGGAAACTTTATGATGGATGCATATCCTGTTGTTCTAAAATTATGGGATATAGTAGCAGTTGCAGCAGGCGTTTCAATAGTTGGATACCTCTCTGCATTGCTCCCACTCAAAAATTTTAAATAAATTTTGCATTTTTCTGTTATGCAATGCAACGAAATCTATACTGGATGCATCTTAAAGATGTAGGTTTAGGTTTTAGTACAAAGAAGAGGCCATTCACTTGTAGCAGGGTGAGCGGCCTTTTTGATTTGAACAAACTTGATTTATATGTGATCTTTTGTAATTTAGCAGTATGAAAAGAGCATATTTAACAGCAATCTTTATACTAATTATCGCAGTCCCATATAAGATTCTGGCGACTGAAAAATCAAGAATTACAATCCTTGCAACCGGAGGGACAATAGCCGGCACCGCAGAGAGTGCTTCACAAGCCTCTTACATACCAGGAGTTATAAGTATTGATGAAATAATTGCGTCTGTTCCTGGTCTCAATAATGTTGCTGAATTAAACGGAATACAGGTATGTAATATCTCCAGCCAAAACATTACACCACATATATGGCTTAAACTCCATACTATTATTGATAGCCTGTTTTCCAATAACTTATCAGATGGTATTGTTATCACTCACGGCACAGACACTATGGAAGAGACGGCCTACTTTCTTAACCTCACAGTTAAACACAAGAGACCAATTGTCTTAACCGGGTCAATGAGACCATCCAGCTCTCTTAGTGCAGATGGGCCATTCAACCTCTTCAATGCTGTATCACTTGCCTCCTCAACCGAAGCCTCCGGTAAAGGGGTGATGGTTATAATGAACGATATTATTCTCTCTGCTGATGATGTTACAAAATCACACACAGTAAACACAAATGCCTTTAGTTGCCCAAATTTTGGTCCTCTTGGTTATATGAGAGACGGAAAAGCTCTTTTTTATAGAAAAGTAGAGACAAAACATACATTTAATAGCGAATTTAATATCTCAAAAAACACAAAACTCCCTCAAGTGGAGATTGCATACAGCTATGCCTTTTCATCCGGTTTATTAATTAAGGCTTTAATTAATTCCGGGGTAGAGGGTATTGTAATAGCAGGAGTTGGTCACGGGAATTACAACAGAGAATATGCAGCAGAGATGGAGAGAGGATACGGCAAAGGCATTCGCTTTGTTAGATCTGCAAGGGTTTTTAGAGGAGGTGTAGATAAAGCGGCAGAGGAGTACGAACCAAAACATCCTGTATCAGGCATAAAGTCTCCTCAAAAGGCAAGAATCCTGTTAATGCTCGCACTTACAAAGAGCAATGACAGTAACGAGATTCAACGTCTATTTGACCAATATTAACGGGGAAATAATCCATATACAGCAGAACCGCTGCCACTCATAGATGCGTATAGAGCACCATCTCTGTACATCTGATCTTTTATCTCTCGAATTTTTGGATATTTTTTTAAAATATGATGTTCAAAATCATTCTTAATGCTATCTCTCCAACTCTCTACTGGTTTTAAAAGAAGAGTTTCCAATGGCTCTTTCACTCCGGATGGTACAACTCCTCTATATGCCTCCGGCGTTGAAACAAAGATATCCGGAACAACAATTTTTATATTGTAATTTGATATATCAGGAACAACAAATGGAGTTAGTAAATCACCCTTTCCCCTTCCAATCATTCCCTCACCTATCTCGGAATTCAAACAATCTGCATAGATAAAAAAGGGACAATCAGAGCCAACCTTTGCGGCAATCTCTGCAAGTCGGTCAGATGTCAACTCCAGCTTGTATAATCTGTTTATTGCAATGATTGTTCCTGCAGCATCGGATGAACCACCGCCTAAACCTGCTCCAAAAGGAATTCTTTTAAATAGACTTATCTCAACTGGAGGAATCCCACACTCCTCCCTCATTACATTATATGCTTTTACACATAGATTCTGTTCCGGATCTGAATCCAGCTCCAGGCCATACTGATTCATAATCAATTCGGCAGACTCGGTAACCTCAAGCACGTCACTCTTTCCGGCAGAGATAAAGAAGGTCTCCAAATCATGGAATCCGTCAGGACGTTTTCTTATGATTCGGAGACCTACATTTACTTTAGCCTTAGGATATACAATCATCTAACCACATTTTGAGTAGCCACAGGAGAGACAAGTGAGACAACCCTCCTGATAAACAAGTTCTGATTTACCACACTTCTCACATTTTTTACCAGACTCCTCTTTTGTTCCATCTGGAATATATCTTTTGAGAGCTCTCTCAACACCATTTTTCCAGTTATTGATAGCCTCATTGTCCAACTGAAGTCCGGATACAAGATTAACAACATCTGTTATTGGCATTCCATTTCTTAAGACACCTGAAATTAGTTTTGCATAATTCCAGAACTCTTTGTTAAACATATGTGATATACCACCTATTGTGTTATGGTAACCATACCTGTCAACAAATTGGAAATCATATCTGGTATTACCGGCATCATCCTTCTCTTTAACAATAAAACCCATTGTTACAGACTTAGGAATACTTCTGGTATCCTCATCAATAAGACCGGTAAATATTTCGTAAGGTTGACCATTCATAAGACCTACCAATGCAATCCACTGTTCGGCACCATTTTTAAATCTTATAACTTCTGCTTCAAGAGATTTTGGTCTCTCTTTGACCTTTATTACTGACTCCTTCCCCTCATTCTCTTTTGTAGCAACAAGAACACCTGAACGAGAGCCATCCCTGTAAACAGTAACACCTTTACAACCATACTCCCAGGCAGTTTTGTAAACATCTGAAACAAGCTCTTCAGTTACATCCTTTGGAAGATTAACTGTAACACTTATTGAGTGGTCTACCCACTTCTGCATTCTACCTTGCATCTTTACCTTGGCTACCCAATCAATATCATTTGAGGTTGCTTTAAAATAAGGAGAGGTCATCACCAACTCATTAAGTTGTTCAGCCTTCATTTTTATAACCTCATCCCTGTTGTGACCATTCACTTCACACCAGTATAGGAACTTGTGATGAAATACATAATACTCCTCCCAAAAATCTCCTACTTCATCCTTATAGTCAAGCGAAACGTTTTTATCATTTGGATTTACCTTTCTGCGTCTTTTATAGAAAGGCAAAAAGACAGGCTCAATACCGGATGTAGTCTGAGTCATCAGACTGGTTGTACCGGTTGGAGCAATTGTAAGAAGAGAAATATTTCTTCTGCCATGTCTCTGCATTGATTCAAATAGCTCTTCATCCTCCTTCCTCAACCTTGCAATCATAGGGTTATTTACCTCCCTTGATGCCTCAAATATTGGGAATGAACCTCTCTCCTGTGCCATTATAGTTGAAGAGCGATATGCTTCTACAGCAAGAGTCTTCTGAACCTCAACAGAAAAATCAATTGCATTGTCTGTACCATATATAAGTCCCAAAGCAGCAAGCATATCTCCCTCCGCAGTTATTCCAAGACCAGTTCTGCGACCACCAAGTGTTTTTTCACGAATCTTGTTCCATAGCGAAAGTTCTGCCTGTTTAACATCCTCCTCTTCCGGGTCTGAAGCTATCTTTAAGATAATCTGTTCTATTTTCTCCATTTCAAGGTCAATAAGATCATCCATCAGACGCATTGCTTTACGCACATGGTCTTTAAACAGCTCCATATTGAACTTAGCTTTGTCTGTAAACGGATTCTCTACATACGAGTAGAGATTGATAGCCATTAAGCGACAGGAATCATAAGGACAGAGAGGAATTTCTCCACAAGGATTTGTACTAACTGTTTTATAGCCAAGGTCTGCATAACAATCCGGAATAGACTCTCTTATAATAGTATCCCAGAACAGAATACCCGGCTCTGCAGATCTCCACGCATTATAAATAATCTTTTTCCAAAGTTTGGATGCATCAATATCCTTTACATACTTAGGATCTTCCGATTCTATAGGATATTGTTGACGATAAGTTTTACCGTGTAATGCAGAACGCATAAACTCGTCATCAATTTTAACCGATACATTTGCTCCGGTTACTTTTCCTTGTTCAAGTTTCGCGTCAATAAAGTTCTCCGAATCCGGGTGCTTTACAGATATTGAGAGCATTAGTGCGCCCCTTCTTCCATCCTGGGCAACCTCCCTAGTGGAGTTTGAGTATCGCTCCATAAAAGGGACCACCCCTGTAGATGTAAGTGCACTATTAAGGACAGGACTTCCAGCGGGACGAATATGGGACAAATCGTGTCCTACTCCACCTCTTCTCTTCATTAGCTGAACCTGCTCCTCATCTATCCTCATAATTCCTCCATAGGAATCTGCAGGTTTTTTATGCCCTATAACAAAGCAATTAGAAAGAGAGGCAATCTGGTGATTGTTCCCTATTCCAGTCATTGGTCCACCTTGAGGGACAACATATTTGAAGTTCCTCAAAAGCTCTAATATCTCTTCAGCAGACATAGGATTTGGATACCTCTCTTCAATTCTGGCAAACTCTGCAGCAAGTCTTTTGTGCATATCTTCAGGAGATTTCTCGTACAAATTGCCAAAGGAATCCTTCATAGCATATTTGTTGATCCATACAGATGCGGCCAATTCATCCCCCTTGAAATACTCCAAGCTTGCAGCCATTGCCTCTTCGTAGGTATAAGTTTTCATAAGTCTGATGTGTTTTTTTCGACAGAAAAAGCCGACGAATTAATCCGTCGACCTTTACAAAAATATAGTAAATGGGTCAATAAGGGGGTCTCTTTACAAGTTATTTATTAACCGAATTATCAACACCCCTAATGTTGAAAAATGATGCTAACTATTGATTTGCAGACCGTATCCACGTCTGATTGCGACCAATGATACCCGACTTATCGAGAGATCCTCTCACTTTAAGGTTTCCGCTCTTTTTATCTAGACTCATCGTACAGTTGTACTCTTTCCCATTTGCAGGGTCAAGAATCTTGCCTCCTGAAAGTTTTTCTCCATCCTCTTTCATAGCAGTAACAACAACCATCCCTTTAATCTTTACATTCTGCTTACTCCCTGTACAGTTTATGCATCTTCTTTCAGGATCCCCGGTTAGTAAAATTTCAATTTTGCCTTCATAGTTTCCGCCAGGAGCCTTATATATGTGAACGATGCTTTTTTTGTTTCCATCTTCGTCAATTGTGTACCATTTGCCAATAATTCTTGCGGGCTGAGCAAATAGTGGTGTGCCTATTAGAAGTAAGGCAACCAGTAATTTGAAAAATTTTTTCATAAATAATAAGTTGACTGGGTTATATTTAGCAGCAGTTCATACTGCAATTTGCACAGTGGCTGAACTCTCCTCTTAATCTACTCTCAACCATATCCTGTAGCCTATCTCTTAATTCTTTGTTGTCAATTTTCTCTAAAACGTCATAGACAAACGCAATCTGTTGAAGTAACTTAGCTTCAGAAGCTCCAATCCCTCTTGAGCGCATATAGAAAAGTGCATTTTGGTCAAGACGACCACTTGTAGCACCGTGAGAACATTTTACATCATCTGCATATATCTCAAGTTGTGGCTGAGCATATACCTTTGCCTTCCTAGAGAGAAGTAAGTTATGGTTACTCTGGTAGGCCTCGGTCTTTTGAGCATCTTTTGCTACAATAATTCTGCCAACAAAAGAGGCTTTTGCCTCATTATCAAGAATTCCTTTGAAAAGCTGACTAGAGTTGCAGTGAGGAACCAGATGGTTCATATTAACCTTTGTGTTTATCTGCTGCTTTCCATCTGCAAGATATATTCCATTGAGTTCGCACAATGCACCCTCCCCCTTAAGGTAAGCCTCTATGTTATTTTCAAGTAGAGCACCGTGTAGAGTTACAATATTTACCCTTACAAATGATCCCTTTTGAAGGTTAATGGTAAAATTGATCTTATGTGAAGAGAGGTTATGCTCATTCTGCATCACCACAATATGAGATGATGAGTTCTCTGCAGCCTCAATATTAATAGCAGACTCCGTAACAAACTGGTCTAGAGTAAGAGTATGAGTGCAAATAAGAAAACTTGATGAAGATCCAGCTCCAAGTCTAATCTCATTTTTCATTGATACAGGGGTACTGTTTTCACTATCCCTAATGCTTATCAGCTGAGCAGAGCCATCTTGAGATATCCCCTCCGGTACGTTAATCACAAAACCGGACTCCTCACCAGAGAGTATCTCCACTCCAGAGCTGTCTTTATAGGGCTCTCTTAAGATCCCATTCATCAGGTACACCTGTCCGGTATCTTCTAAAGGCACCCTACATTTAAAGACCTCCGGTATCTCCGGTGCGTATTTAACTTTCAATACCATTTTAGTTTCCGTTAATTAGCCAGTCGTAACCTCTCTCCTCAACCTCCAGTGCGAGCTCCTTTCCGGCTGTTTTTATTATTTTACCGTTATACAGAACGTGAACCACGTCAGGAATAATATAATCTAAAAGTCTTTGATAGTGAGTAATTATTATGAATGAATTCTCCTCTGTTTTGAGTTTGTTAACACCGGCTGCCACTATCCTCAAAGCATCAATATCCAGGCCGCTGTCAGTCTCATCAAGAATTGCCAGCTTAGGTTCAAGCATAGCCATCTGAAAAATCTCATTCCTTTTCTTCTCACCACCGGAAAAGCCGACATTTACACCCCTGCTTGAGAAAGAGTTATCCATTTCAACAACAGCCATCTTCTCCCTCATTAGTTTAAGAAACTCCGCGGCGGTAATTGGTGGAAGGTTTTGATATTTTCTCTTTTCATTAATAGCTGTCTTCATAAAGTTCACATTGCTCACCCCCGGAATTTCAACAGGATACTGAAATCCAAGAAAGAGACCCATTCTTGCTCTCTCTTCAGGGTCAAGCTCAAGCAAGTTGATCCCCTCGTATATAACCTCTCCACCTGTCACTTCAAATGTCTCTCTTCCTGCTAGCACAGAAGACAAGGTACTTTTTCCTGACCCATTGGGTCCCATTATAGCGTGTATCTCACCAGGATTAACCTTAAGATCAATCCCTTTTAAAATCTCCTTTCCATCAATTGAGGCACAAAGTCCTTTAATCGTAAGCATATGTCAATTAATTTATTAATCTATTTATTTTCTCTCCACATCTTTTTCCACATTGCAAATCCCATAAATGCAAGTATTAGATACCCGGCACTAACCATAGGAAGGAAAGCAAGCCCGGCAAGTATATAAAGAGTTATATTTGTTATATTTACAATAAACCACACTCCCCAGCAGTCCAGTTTTTTCTGAGCAGACAAATATTGTGCTGTAAGAATTGCTCCCGTTACAAATGCATCCAGATAGGGCCTTTTAGCCTCACTGAAAACTGATGGGAAGATATCATCCAGGTACGTTAGAACAACTCCCCAAACAATCATAAAAAGAACCATTAAAGCAGTGTGAAAAACTCTCTCCTTAACGCTAAGCAAGGTAATCTTAAGTTGTCTTTTACTATTAGCCTCCTCCTTGGCAGGGTGTGTCCACCTCCAGTGGCCAAAAAAGTTGATTGCAAATGATATGGGTTGCACAAGCATACTTGAATATAAACCCTTTTGATAAAAAAGTATGAACAACAAAATATTATAAATGTATCCAACCCAGAAATTTGCAATTTTTGCCCTTGTAGCAAGATATACACAAGCAAGTCCCGTAGCAACAGAAAGGGTTTCTACAAGGCTAACACTTTGCCCTCCAATTGTAAAAAGAATATTATCGATACTGAATAAACTCTCCATCCTTAATATATGTTAACCGACACTACCCTCAAGTGTAACCTGAAGAAGCTTTTGAGCCTCGACAGCAAATTCCATTGGAAGTTGATTTAATACCTCCTTTGCATATCCATTCACAATTAACCCCACGGCATCCTCCATACCAATTCCCCTTTGCTGACAATAGAACAGCTGGTCTTCTGATATTTTTGAGGTTGTAGCTTCGTGCTCTAATATTGCTGTATCATTTTCATTTTCAATATATGGGAAGGTATGCGCACCACATTTGTCGCCAAGAAGAAGAGAATCACATTGAGTGAAATTCCTTGCATTCTCAGCATTAGGAAGAATTTTAACTAACCCTCTGTAACTATTTTGGCTAACACCGGCAGATATACCCTTGCTTACAATTCTGCTTCTTGTGTTTTTACCAATATGTATCATCTTTGTCCCGGTATCTGCTTGCTGATGGTGATTTGTCACCGCCACAGAGTAGAATTCTGATATTGAGTTGTCTCCTCTCAAAATTGTACTTGGATATTTCCAAGTTACGGCAGATCCTGTCTCAACCTGAGCCCAGAAAAGTTTACTGTTTTCTCCTTTGCATATTCCCCTCTTTGTGACAAAGTTAAAAATACCTCCTCTACCTTGTGAATCACCCGGATACCAATTCTGAACAGTAGAGTACTTGACCTCTGCATCTTTCATAACCACAATCTCAACAACAGCAGCGTGAAGCTGGTTTTCATCTCTTTGAGGAGCTGTACACCCTTCTAGATAGCTTACATACGAGCCCTCTTCAGCTATTATCAAAGTGCGCTCAAACTGTCCTGTACCCTTTGCATTAATCCTGAAGTAGCTTGAAAGCTCCATAGGACATCTTACCCCTTTTGGAATATAGCAGAAAGAGCCGTCTGAAAAGACTGCTGAATTAAGTGCTGAATAGAAGTTATCACCATAAGGAACTACAGATGCAAGATATTTTTGCACTAAATCAGGATAGTCTCTTACTGCTTCAGAAAAAGAGCAAAAAATTATTCCTTTTTCTGCTAAAGACTCCCTAAAAGTGGTTTTTACTGACACCGAGTCAAATACCGCATCCACAGCAACACCGGCAAGAACATTTCTTTCGTCCAAAGGGATTCCCAGTTTATCAAAAGTAGCCTGAAGCTCCGGATCAATCTCGGCTCCCTCTTTAAATTTTTTGGGAGCAGCAAAATATATAACCTCCTGAAAATCTATTGGAGGAATATTTAGATGTGCCCAGGAGGGCATTTTCATTGTAAGCCACTTTCTGTATGACTTAAGACGAAACTCAAGCATCCATTCCGGCTCCTCCTTTTTTGCGGAGATCATTCGGATAATATCTTCGTTAAGCCCTTTAGGAAAGAACTCTTGCTCAACATCGGTTTCAAAGCCGTGCTCATAATCGGCCTCTGTTACCTTCTGAATTATATCATTTTCACTCATCGTGGCGCAAAGTTATATCATTTAAACTATTTTTGCATACAAATTATCCCCTTATGACCTCTAAAGAAAACAACCAACATCAAAAGACGCCCATAGAGAAAACCGGTAAGTTAAATCTTATTGAAAAACTCCTTTCCGGACAGGACAATCCCTTGTGTGACAATGCCTCCTCATATGAGAGTACAGGTGGCAGCTTTATAACATCTCATAGTCTGCTACTGGAAGGGACAGATTTTGATCTTGTTTACAATCCACTTAAACACCTTGGTTATAAAGCAATAACCTCTGTGTTAGGGCCGCTATACGCCTCCTTTCACAAACCAGTCTCTCTATCTGTAAGAGTTGGACTCTCTGCCCGCTTTTTTACAGAAGATGTAGAGGAGCTGTGGGAAGGTATAAGAGCAGGAATTGATGAACACAAGATAGAACTAGTCGCTCTTGATCTTCTACCATCACTTACAGGACTCACCATTTCACTTTCATCACTGGGAAAACAACAGAAAGAGATCTTTGTTCAACGCAATAAACCATCATCTGGAGATCTTATCTGTATATCAGGCTCTCCGGGTGCTGCTTTTATGGGACTTCAGGTACTGGAGAGAGAGAAGAGGGCATTTAACGGCAATACCGGAGTTCAGCCTAAACTTGATGACTATAAATTTATACTCAAAAGGTACCTATCTCCTGAGTTAGACTACACACTTTCTGAAACTCTTATAAATAACGAAATAATCCCTTCCGATGGTGAGTTTATAAACAGGGGATTATCTGATGCTGTAAAAAAAGTATGTCACAGAAACGGACTTGGAGCTCATATCTATCTGGATAAAATTCCAGTTGCCGCACAGACATTCAATATGGCAGAAGAGCTGGAGATGGATGCCATAACAGCAGCTCTAAACGGGGGAGATGATATGTTGCTGCTCTATATTGTCCCTCTTAAAGATTACGAAAAATTATGCAAAGAGTTGCCATCGCTTGACATTATTGGACACCTTACATCTGAAGGTAGTGGAGCTATGCTTGTAACACCTGATGGAACACCAATTCCACTAAAAGCTCAGGGTTGGAGCGATTAACCACTCTATCCCGGCTTGATCAAAATATTGCAACAACTCATCAGTTAAGGCAACAGAGTATTTTATTGAAACAAATTCAACAGCAATTTGGCATTCATAATCCAACACTTTCAGGATAATTCTGGTAGAGCCTTTATACTCTTTAAATTTTGCAGTCAGCTCTTTCCTTAAGTGCTTGTCAATCATTGAAACAGGTAGAGTAAGGGTTATGCTTTTAATAAAATCCTCCCTGGTATTGGCTAGAAGCCTCATACTCCTAACTTTGAGCTCACAGTCAACCTGCTTTGCGGGATCATCTCCATTTTGATGATATCCATATTTTTGTAAAACAGCCACCTTAATTAAAAGAGGAGTACCCGGGTGGGTATATTTCATAAAATTCTCGTAGTCTTTCCCAAAAAGGGCAAACTGAATTGAGCCGTTAAAATCCTCAACAGAGAAATTTACAAAGGGCCGTCCTGTTTTAGTCATTGAGGATTTTGAATTTGTAACCATTCCGGCAATAACCATCTCTTTCCCTCTCAAACTTGGGTTTTGCATTGCCTGAGCAGCATACTCAGCAGCCTCTGCAATTGTATTAGTTGTAAATTTTGTCACCTCAAAACGAAACTGATCAAGCGGATGAGCAGAGAGAAACATCCCTACCAACTCTTTCTCCCTTTTCAGCAACTCCATCTTGTCCACATCCATTGCAGCAGGCACCTCCGGTCTTACAGGCTTTATACTCTCGTGAGATCCAAAAAGAGAGTTACCTAGTGCAATTGTGTCATTCTGAAATCGTTGCCCATATTTATACAAAATTTCTAGAAATGGCTCATCCTTAGCTCCCGGAGCAAGATATTGCTCCCTCTTAATTGGTTCAAAACAATCAAAAGCCCCTGCATAAACAAGAGACTCGATAGTCTTTTTGCCAACATACGATAGACTTACCCTCTCAACAAAGCTGAAAATAGAATCAAAGAAGCCCCCGGAATCTCTAACTGATATAATGTTTTCAACTGCAGCTAAACCCACACCCTTTACGCCGGCCATTCCAAACCTGATATTTCCCTTCTTGTTAACTGTAAACTTATAATCGCTCTCATTAACATCCGGCCCCATTACAGAGATCCCCATTCTTTTGCACTCATCCATATACTTGGTAATCTCATCCATATTGTCGAGATTTCGACTTAGAGTCGCAGCCATAAATTCAGCTGGATAATGAGCTTTCAGAAAAGCTGTCTGATATCCAATCCAGGCGTAACAAGTTGAGTGAGATTTATTGAATGCATATTGAGCAAAGGCCTCCCAGTCTTTCCATATCTTTTCAAGAACATCAACAGTGTGCCCATTATCTGTTCCACCTTTAAGAAACTTCTCCTTAAGACTATCCATCATAGCCTTAATTTTCTTACCCATAGCCTTACGCAAAGCATCGGCATCCCCTTTTGTAAAACCTGCTATTTTTTGGGAGAGAAGCATAACCTGTTCCTGATACACAGTAATACCATAAGTATCTTCCAGAATCTCCTTCATCTCAGGCAGGTCGTACTCTATCTGCCTTAAACCCTTTTTCCTATCAACAAAATCGGGAATATAATCCATAGGGCCCGGTCTGTAGAGTGCATTCATAGCAATAAGGTCCTCAAATCTGGTTGGTTTAAGCTCCCTTAACCACTTTCTCATACCATCGCTCTCAAACTGAAATGTTGCAACACTCTCTCCGCGACTGAAGAGTTCAAAAGTCTCTTTATCATCAATGGGAATTGCATTTATATCCAATTCAATTCCCCTTGACTTTCGAATATTCTCAACAGCCTCCTTAAGTATTGAGAGAGTTTTAAGGCCTAAAAAGTCCATCTTAAGCATCCCCACCTTCTCAATCTGAGAGCCCTCGTACTGAGATACCCATATATCCTCTCCTGTATCCTTATCTTTAGCAATACCTATAGGAATAAACTCACGCAGATCATCTCTTCCAATAATAATAGCACAAGCGTGAACCCCAGTGTTCCGGACATTACCCTCAAGCTTAGATGCAAACTCCATTGTATCCCTCACTAAAGGATCTGATGATTCAAATGCCTCTTTAATCTCAGGAACAAACTTCCGGCAATTTTCCAAATTTACATCCGGGGCTTTTCCACTATTATCAGCGGGAAATTTATTTGGGATTAGTTTAGCCAGTCTGTCAGATTCCGGAAGTGGAAGATTCTGTATTCTCGCAATATCTCTTATTGCGCTTTTGGCAGCCATAGTACCAAAAGTGATTACGTGGGAGACGTGATCTTTTCCGTACTTTTCTTCAACATACTTAAGCACTTTTGATCTTCCATCATCGTCGAAATCGATATCAATATCGGGCATTGATATCCTATCCGGGTTAAGGAACCTTTCAAAGAGGAGATCATACATAAGAGGGTCAATATCTGTTATTTTAAGGCAGTAAGCTACAACAGAACCTGCAGCTGATCCCCTCCCCGGACCAACCCACACCTGCATAGCTCTAGCAGCTGCAATAAAATCCTGAACTATAAGGAAATAGTCTGGAAATCCCATTTTCTTAATGGTCTCAAGTTCAAAGTCTATCCGTTCAGTGTGACTCTCCTCAAGTTCCCCATACCTTGCTTTTGCCCCTTCATAAGTTAAATGCCTTAAATAGTCATCTGAATCCAAAAATGTTTCAGGAATGGGAAAGTGAGGCATAATAGGATCCGAATCAATTTTAAATCTCTCAATTTTGTTAGCGATCTCAATTGTGCTCTCCAAAGCCTGCGGAATATCGGCAAAAATGCTCTCCATCTCCGACTGTGTTTTCAGATACTCCTGCTTTGTGTATCTGAGACGATCAGGATCTGAATAGTCAGAATTGGTTGTAAGACATATAAGTCTGTCGTGAGCCTCCCTGTCCTCCTGGGCAACAAAATGGACATCATTTGTAGCCACTACCTTAACATCAAACTTCTTTGCGAGTGTTAGAATAACTTTATTTACCCTCTCCTGAATCTCAAAAGTAGATCTATCTGCACCCTCCACATCTGTTTGGTGTCTTTGAAGCTCCAGATAGTAGTCCTCTCCAAAGAGATTTTTATACCACTTTACTGTATTCTCAGCATCCTCAATGTTACCGGCCATTATAGCACGAGATACCTCTCCAGCAAGACAGGCAGAGGAGCAAATTAAATTATCGTGATATTTCTCCAGCAGCTCTCTGTCTATCCTTGGCTTGTAATAGTTACCCTCTATAAAAGCGTATGATGAGAGTTTAATTAGATTCTTGTAGCCTTGAATGTTTTTTGCAAGCAATACCAAATGATAACTACTCTGATCCTCACGCCCTCGTTTATCAAATCGACTCTCTTTAGCAACATAGAACTCACTACCCACAATAGGCTTTACAGTAGGATTTTTTTCTGCGATATCCAGAAATTCCTTAACTCCATACATATTACCGTGATCAGTAATAGCAAGCGCTATCTGTTTATCCTGAGCAGCTTTATTGAAGAGTTTTTTGATGGATGCGGCTCCATCCAGTATTGAGTATTGAGTGTGGACGTGGAGATGAACAAAGGGCATTATTT
>JAQVRQ010000008.1:40281-46041 GCA_028700975.1 Bacteroidales bacterium
ACATTCTCTTTATCGTAAAGAATGTGAAGTCCCTTAAACTTATCATCATAAGGAGTAAGAGTACAGTAGTAGAGAGGAATAACCTTCATATCAAACTCCGGCATATCAGCTTGAGTAAGAACGTGAGTTATCTCCCTTGCCCTGTCATTACGGAAATTAAAGAAAATTACTGCATCCCCCTCCTTTATTGTTCCCACAGGATTTCCGGAAACATCTAAAGCTACAAGAGGAGTAATAAATTCATCTGTAATATTGTTATCATACCTCTGCTGCATTGCAGCCGCTCCATTTGTAAAGGGATCACCCTTACCGTGCACCAGAAGATCATAAGCAAGTTTAACCCTCTCCCATCTCTTATCTCTATCCATTGCATAATACCTTCCAATAATTGAAGCTAGTCTGCCCTCTGTTTTTGCCAAATGGGCCTCCAGCTGCTCAATATAACCTCTGCCGCTCCTTGGATCTGTATCTCTTCCATCCATAAAAGCGTGGACATTAACATTTTTAAGACCCTGTTCTTTGGCGAGATTAAGAAAAGCAAATAGGTGCTCCATAGAGCTGTGAACACCACCATCGCTCATAAGTCCCATAAAATGGAGAGCTTTGCCGGAGCTCTTTACATACTCATATACCGCCTTAATCTCCTCGTTTTCGAAGAGTCTGTTCTCTCTACAAGCCTTGTTAATCTTTACAAGATCCTGATATACAACCCTTCCTGCGCCAATGTTAAGGTGTCCAACCTCAGAATTTCCCATCTGACCATCAGGCAGACCAACATCCTCTCCGCTTGCAGAGAGAAACGATGTTGGATACTGTGCTCGTAGTTTGTCAATATTTGGTTCACCCTGGGTGTAGATTACATTCGTTTTGTCTCTCTTCCCCTCTCCCCAACCGTCAAGAATCATCAAAAGTACCTTCTTATTCATTTTATTGATTAATTTTGTTGTCAATTCACTGAAGCAGTTTCTTACTGCAAAAATCGGGCAAAATTACAAAATATGCATAAAAAGAAAAACACATCACGCAAGCCTCGCGGGGGAGGTAGTCGTGCCAGCAGAGAAGAGGCAACCGGCAGAGTAAGTATGACCAGGGAGGGTTATGCTTTTATTATTTGCGAAGGTATTGAGGACGATATCTTTATTCCTGCTTCAAGAATGAGGGGAGCACTTCACGGAGATACAGTAAAAATATCAATCACTTCAAAAAAGAGTGGCAACAGAAGGAAAGAGGGAGAGGTAATTGAAATAATTGAAAGGACTAAAAGACCATTCACCGGTATACTCCAAATTGTGGGCGATGAAGCTTGGGTTATCTGCGAAAATAAATTTATGCCACACGATATACGCATTCTAAAAGGTGGATACACTAAGGATAATCACGGGAAAAAGGTTGCCGTAATGGTAGATGAATGGCCAAGAAGTTCAGACGAGCCTATAGGTCATATCATTGATGTACTAGGTGTTCCTGGTGAAAACAATACCGAGATGCACGCCATCCTCACAGAGTATGGACTCCCTTATAAATTTGACCCAACAGTTGAGAAAGAGGCAGATAGAATTAACGAGAAAATAGATCAAAAAGAGATTGATTCAAGAAAGGACTTCAGAGGAGTAACTACTTTTACAATTGACCCCGCTGATGCAAAAGATTTTGACGATGCACTCTCAATAAGAGCATTACCTAACGGAAGTTGGGAGGTGGGTGTTCACATAGCAGACGTAACTCACTATGTAAGGCCAGGCACACTTGTAGATAAAGAGGCTCAAGAGAGAGCAACTTCTGTTTACCTAGTTGATCGCACAGTTCCAATGTTACCAGAAAAGCTCTCAAACAAACTCTGCTCTTTGAGACCTAATGAGGAAAAACTCTGTTTTTCTGCTGTTTTTGAGATTACCGAAAAAGGCAAAATTGCCAACCGATGGTTTGGAAGAACTGTTATTGAGTCCGATTACAGATTCAGTTATGAAGAGGCTCAGGAGATAATTGACACAAAAGAGGGGCCGCTCAAAGATGAGATGCTCAAACTCCACTCACTCGCATTTATGCTTAGAGAGGAGAGGTTTCGTTCAGGTGCAATAAGTTTTGAGAGACCAGAGATGAAGGTAGAGGTAGATGAAAACGGAAAACCAGTTAGAGTTTACCAAAAGATCTCAATTGACTCAAACTGGCTAATCGAAGAGTTTATGCTACTTGCAAACAGAGAGGTTGCATACTTTATAGGAGCAAAAGGCAAACAGGCTAAAACTTTTGTTTATAGAATCCACGAAGAGCCTAATATGGAGAAGATAACTCTTTTCCGCACATTTGTGAAACATTTTGGTTACGATATGAAACCAACCAAAAATGCCCGTGAATTATCAACAGAACTAAATAAACTGCTAGGATCAGTAAAGGATAAGCCGGAAGAGGGAGCAATTGAGATAATGGCTCTTCGCTCAATGGCACGTGCCAGATACTCAACTGATAATATGGGGCACTATGGTCTCGCATTTGACTATTATACACACTTCACCTCCCCTATCAGGAGATATCCGGATATGATGGTGCACAGACTACTTGCACTATACCTAGACAAAGGGAAATCTCAAGATAAGAGGTTCTACGAAGAGAGATGCAAATACTCAAGCGAAAGAGAGCAACTTGCAACGGAGGCAGAGAGATCAAGCATAAAATACAAGATGGTTGAATTTATGCAGGATAAGGTAGGCTTGACATTTGAAGGAAATATATCCGGCATCACAGAGTGGGGAATGTTCGTAGAGATTGCAGAAACTAAAGTTGAGGGACTTGTTGCGCTAAGAGATATTAAAGAGGACTATCTACAATATAACGAAGAATCAATGTCTCTTTACGCAAAGAGGTCCGGTAAAAAGTTTATTTTGGGAGACAGCGTCAAAATAAAAGTAGAGAAGGCAAATCTTGAACAAAAGCAACTTGACTTCTCTCTTGTTTGGGAACCGATAGTAGAAGTGACTGATTCAAAGAATAAAAGTAAACGGAAAAGTAAAAAAGAAAATTAATTATACTCTTTTTGGAAAAAAGTATATACTTTTGGGCCGTTGAATAAACAACCATTGTATATGCAACTAATAGATTTTGTAAAAACGAATGAATTGTTGGCTGTGTTAACCGGGCAACTTTCTACATCTTTAAACCGTCATCTTAACAGAAAATTTCGAGCAGCTGAACTAGAACTAACTACTGATCAATGGTTAGTTTTAATGTGCTTATGGAATAGGGACGGTCAGACTCAGCAATCATTAAGTGATCAAACATCTAAAGACAAAACCAGTATTACTCGATTGCTGGACACCTTATCAAAACATAGTCTCATTGAAAGACATTCTGATCCTACAGACAGAAGAATTAATAAAATCCACCTTACGAACAAAGGAAGAGAGATGGAAGACTTAGCAATGCAAATTGTAAAAGAGTCTTTCGAAAAAGCTGTCTCTGGAATATCATCAAAGGAACTTCTTTCAGCTAAAGAAGTTATTGTAAAACTCCTAAATAATATCATTTAAAAGTTTTTCCATAAATGAAGAAATTCATTTTCAAATTGCCTATTTAGTTGCATATTCAACTATTAAACACGCAACAAACATCAAATTATTATAAATGAAAAAACTAGCTCTATTTCTGATTTGTATTTTTCTAACTTTTCAACTAATCTCTCAGAATATATTAACTCTTAATGATTGCCGAAAACTTGCTATTGAAAATAATAGATCGTTGAAAATAGGCAGGGAGAAAGAGGTCATTGCCTCTGAGATGAGAAAAGCTGCGTTTACTCAATTTCTTCCAAGATTCTCAATTAACGGAACCTATATTCACAATCAAAAAAATATCTCACTTTTAGGCGAAGATGCTTTGCTACCGGTAGGGACAAAAATGGAAGATGGCTCATTCGGCTTTCGTCAAGATCAAATTAATAACAGATGGATGGAGATATCCCCAGGAGTTTACGCACCGCTTGATTCGCAAGGAAAACCATTTGATCCTAAAGCTAACCCGGAAAAAATTCAGTGGAAAGATTACGCTTTACTTCCCAAAGAGGCAATGGAAATGGAGTCAAGAAATATTTTTGCCGGAATAGCTGGATTTGTACAACCGCTCTATTTGGGCGGTAAAGTTAGAGAGCTATATAAACTTGCAAAAAGCAGTGAGAGGCTTGCCGGAATAGAGTTTGAGAAGATTGAAGAAGAGCTTTTAAGTCAGACAGATGAGGCTTATTGGAGAGTTGTCTCTCTTAAGTCAAAATCTCAGCTTGCTACCGAATATGTACATCTTATAGAATCAATTGCTGAAAATGTATCAATAATGGTAGATGAGGGTGTTGCAACTAAAGGAGATATTCTTAAAGTTAATGTAAAAATAAATGAAGCAAAGATGATGCAGGCAAGGGCAGATAATGGCCTGGCTTTGTCAAAAATGGCTCTTCTTCAGATTTGCGGGCTAAATCCATCTGAAGAGTATATATTCTCAGAGACTCCTCAAATTGGTGTAGAGACAATAACTGTTACTAGCATAATTGACGCTACAATTGAAAATAGAGCAGAAATAAGGGCTTTGGAAGAGGCTGCCAATATTGCCAAGTCAAATATCAAGATTATGGAATCCAGATTCCTTCCTAACATTGTACTTAACGGTAATTATATTGTCTCAAACCCAAATTTCAATAATGGAATTAGCTATAAATTCGGAGGGATGTTCTCATTTGGAATTGGAATCAACATTCCATTATTTCATTTTGGCGAAAAAGTACACACCCTCAACGCAGCCAAAAGTCAACAGAAGATAATTCATTTACAAACCGAGGAGGCTAAAGAGAAGATTGGCCTCCAGATAAATCAAGCAAATTTCAGAATGGCTGAGTCAATAAAGCGTCTAACTATTTCCGAAACAGCAGTTAAAAAAGCTGAGGAGAACCTTCGGTTTGCAAAAGAGGCTTATGAAGCTGGTGTAGTAAACAGCACAGATCTAATGGAGGCTCACAATGGATGGCTTTTAGCAAAATCAGAAAAAATTGATGCCCAGATTGACTTAATGATGTGTCAGTCATATCTAAAAGAAGCATTAGGAATATCATTGAAAAACTAGAATAAATATATGGAAACCAAAAAGAACAAAAACAATCTTTTAACCAGTCTTGCAGGTCTGCTTGGCGTAATAATTATCGTATCATTAATAGGGCTTTATGCAGTTAAACCCGAACCATTTATTATTCAGGGAGAGGTTGAAGCAAAAGAGTATCGTGTCTCTGGAAAAATCCCCGGTAGAATAAATAATATTTACACCCAAGAGGGAGCTATAGTTAAAAAAGGAGACACTCTGGCCCTAATATACAGCCCTGAACTAAAAGCAAAATATGAACAGGCAATTGCTGCTCGTGACGCCGCTCAGGCACAGAACCGCAAAGCAATCAAAGGGGCAAGACCGGAGCAAATAATGGGTGCTTACGAGATGTGGCAGAAAGCAGAAGTTGGGGCAGATATAGCCTCAAAATCGTATGAAAGAGTTCAGCGTCTGTTTGAAAAAGATGTAATTACAGCTCAAAAGCGTGACGAAGCTGAGGCTCAGTATAAAGCAGCGATTGCAACCGCAAAGGCGGCAAAATCTCAATACGAAATGGCAATGAACGGAGCAGACAAGGAGGATAGGGAGGCGGCACTTGCCTTGGTAAACAGAGCAAACGGGGCGATAAGAGAGGTGGAGTCCTATCTTGATGAAACCTTTATAATTGCACCATCTTCGGGAGAG
>JAQVRQ010000045.1 GCA_028700975.1 Bacteroidales bacterium
TTCAACTTTGGTTACCAAGGTATGGTTTCAACAATTGATGCTCTGGTAAACAGACACGATATTATTGTCTATGACTCAGAAGCTCACGCTTGTATTATGGATGGAGTAAGACTCCATATGGGTCAAAGGATTGTTTATCCGCACAACGACATTGAGAAATGTGAAAAGGCACTTGCAAGAGCAACAAAATTAACCGAAGAGACAGGAGGAGGAATACTTCTAATCACCGAGGGAGTATACGGTATGACCGGAGACTTAGGAATACTTGATAAAATTGTAGAATTAAAGAAAAAATTTAATTTTCGGATACTTATTGACGACGCTCACGGATTTGGAGTTATGGGTGATAACGGAAGAGGCACCTCTGAATATTACGGTGTAATTGACGAAATAGACCTCTACTTTGGAGCATTTGCCAAATCGATGGCCTCCATAGGTGGTTTTGTTGCCGGAGATAAGCATATTATCAACTATCTCAGATACAACCTACGTTCACAGATATACGCAAAATCTCTCCCAATGCCTCTAGTTGAGGGGAATCTTAAAAGACTTGAGCTTATTCGCACAAAACCGGAGTTAAGAGAGAAGCTATGGACAATAACCAGAGCTCTTCAAAAAGGATTGAGAGAGAGAGGTTTTGATATTGGAAAAGCAGAAGCCTGTGTTACTCCAATATTCCTTCAGGGAAATGTTGCGGAGGCAACAAATATTCTAATAGACCTACGTGAGAATCATAAAATTTTCTGTTCAGCAGTTGTCTACCCGGTAGTTCCAAAAGGGGTTCTTATGTTCAGAATTATTCCAACTGCTATGCACTCTCTCGAAGATGTTGAGTACACACTTAACGCATTTGGAGTTATTGCTGAAAATCTAAAAAAGGGAGCATACAAGGGAGAGGAGATGCAAGATAAATCTACTGAAAAAGTAGTTTAATTCTAGAGAATGGAAACTCTAAAAGAGAAGGTTGTTATTATTACAGGAGCAAGCTCCGGAATTGGTCTGGCAGCGGCAAGAGCATTTGCCGCTGAAGGGTCCAGACTTACAATTGCAGCCAGAAGTTTAGAGAGGCTATTGCAATTACAAGAGGAGTTATCCCCTTCTGTAGAAGTTATATGTGTAAAAACAGATGTTTCAATAGAAGAGGAGTGTAAAAATCTTATTGAGCAGACTGTGGCCAAATATGGCAGAGTAGATATATTGGTAAATAATGCCGGAATCTCAATGCGGGCAATGTTTAAAGATCTAGATCTTTCTGTTATCAAAAACCTTATGGATGTCAACTTTTGGGGAACAGTATACTGCACAAAATATGCACTCCCCTGGCTTTTGGAAACTAAAGGATCTGTTGTAGGAGTTATATCTATAGCGGGTTTTAAAGGATTGCCAGCCAGAACAGGTTACTCCGCCTCTAAATTTGCTATTTACGGATTTCTTGATACATTAAGGATAGAACATCTCAAAGACAATCTGCACGTTATGATTTTCGCACCAGGCTTTACAGCCTCCTCCATAAGAGAAAAAGCTTTAACAGCAGATGGATCTCATCAAGGAAAAACTCCAAGAGAGGAGAGTAAAATGATGACAGCTGAGGAGTGTGCATCACGTCTCATTAAAGGGATTAAAAAGAGAAAAGCTCAAGTTATCTTAACAAATATTGGGAAGCTGACAGTTATACTTAACAAATTTTTTCCAAGGTTGGTAGATAAACTTGAATACTCATTTATGAAAAAGGAACCGGACTCACCTCTAAAGTGAATTACCAATTAAAAAAGTTTCAATATTGGCTGCTATACCCTCTAGCAGCCTTTTTTTCGCCCTCTCCCCTGCCCAACCAATATGAGGAGTAAGTATTAATCTCTCTCTGTTTTTTACGGTTAAAAATGGGTGATCCTCAGGAATAGGCTCCTGTTCGTAAACATCTGTTGCTGCACCTCCCAAAAGAGCAAAATCGATTGCCTTTGCAAGATCTTTCTCATTCACAATGCCACCTCTGCCCATATTGACAATAAGAGCATCAGGTTTCATCATCTTTATCTCCTTCATTGTAATCAGATTATTTGTTCTTTCATTCAGAGGTGAGTGAATTGAAATAATATCTGAGATAGAGAGAAGTTCCTCTAAAGAGACAGCTGGATATTTTTTACAGTGAGGAATTCCGGCAGTTGAAAAATAGATAACATTTGCTCCAAACGCAGTTGCAATTTCAGCAACTCTTTTGCCAATATTGCCCATTCCAATAATTCCAAAGTTTTTTCCGGAAATTTCAGAGAAATTTCTTCCTGTATCAGTAAAATGGAGACTCCTGGAATACTCACCGCTTTTAACAACATTGTCAAAATAGATAGTATGATTAGCAAGAGCAAGTATGGCTCCAAAAGTTATCTGAACAACACTTTCTGTTGAATATCCAATTACATTTCTCACCTCAACACCTCTTGATTTGGCGTAGTTTGTATCTACATTATTGGTTCCTGTTGCAGCAACACAAATAAGCTTCAACCTTGCAGCAGCATTAATCTCATCGCTGAACATTTTAACCTTATTTACAATTACAACATCAGCTCCCTTTACTCGCTTGGCAACTTCATTAGGTGATGTAAAAGGATAGAGAGTAAGCTCTCCCAATTTTTCGATTATTGAATAATCAATATCCACTCCTAAAGTTGCTGAATCTAGAAATACAATTTTCATAATATCTAAAAAAAGAAGCGCCTATCTCTAAGCGCTTTATTATCTTTTACTTATCTTGGTGCCCAGAACAAGACTCGAACTTGCACACCGTTACCGGCACTACCCCCTCAAAGTAGCGTGTCTACCAATTTCACCATCTGGGCGTTTAGGGAGCACAAAGATAATATGGTTTTTGAGAATTTAAAACAGTTTCAGAAAAAAATCTTAACTTTACATAAATCTTAACGCATAAGGTATGAACGATAATTTTAAGAAACAGATAGAAAATATGGAGGACCTTGTTGAGATCGCTAGTATGATTTCAGAAAGTACTGAATTACGCGAACGAATTGCCAAATATGACAAGAAACCCGTTGAAGCACATTTTGAAAAAGAGGGTCATCCAATACAGATGAATTTTGTAAAAAAAGGAGATACAATATATCTTCTGGGTGAGTATAGAAAGCACATAAAAGACAGAAGTTCAATTTTGGAGATTTTGTACGATGCAATTACCCAGAATTTACTCACAAGTGCGCACACTCTAGAGAAATTTGGTCTCTTTGGCGGTCTAATTGAATCCTGTAGCTTGAAAAAACTTGGCTTTGACATAACAGGTGATGCTGAAATAAGCGACAAAGACTTCCTATTCAGAGATAAAAATTCAGCTATACTAGTTAGTGTATCAGCTGATAAAGAGGGTCAATTCGTTGATTTCTTTTACAACAATTCAGTTCCCATCACTCTACTTGGACACGTAACAAAGGGTGAATTAAGAATGGACGATACATCCTTTGGCTTCATATCAGATTTCATTTAATTAATCTATGTCCCAACAAATCAGCAAGGAGCGGAATAAAATTTCCGCAATGTTTAATGGCATTGCCGGGAGTTATGATTTCCTGAACCATCTTCTCTCCCTGGGTATTGACAGGCACTGGAGAAGGGTGCTTATTAAACACGTTTTAAAAAGAAATCCTAATAATGCTTTGGATATTGCCACAGGAACTGGAGATATTGCTATAGCACTATATAAAGTTGGAGTTGAAACAACCGGAATTGATATTGCTGATCAAATGGTTGAAGTTGCAAAATCTAAATGTAGTAAATTAAAAAAAAGCAGCATACCACTTCCCGGCTTTTTAATTGCATCTGCAGATGATATTCCTTATCCAGATAACTCATTCCAGCTAGTCACTATTGGCTTTGGTATAAGAAATTTCGAGAACAGAAAAAGAGCTATAGAGGAGATATTCAGAGTACTTAAAGTTGGAGGAGAGTTGGCAATTCTTGAATTTGCAGAGCCTCGCAATAAACTTTGGAGCTCAATCTATAAATTCTACTTTCATAATATTCTCCCACTTATAGGTAAACTAATATCTAAAGATATGGATGCCTACAGATACTTACCTGAATCTGTAAGTCAATTTCCTCAATACAAAGATTTTTGCAACGAGTTAGAAACTGTCGGTTTTGCAAATCCAAAATTCAAACCTCTAACCGGAGGAGTCTCCATATTGTATACTGCACTTAAAACATAAAGTGTATGACCTATTGGGAAGTAATATCAATAATTCTCTACTTTGTCTATTTCATTCTGGCAATTTACGCCTCATTTGTGATAATGTACAAAAAGCTGGATCCTGTGAAATCGCTCTCCTGGATTATCGTAATATTATTACTTCCTTACATTGGACTTGTTCTATACCTCTTCTTTGGACAAAACTTTAGAAAAACAAAAATTTACAACAGAAAAGGTGTACGTGATGAACGTTTTAGAAGACTAGGAAGCTACAGACAACTAAAAGAGTTCAAAAACAACCCTAATCTTCTTCCCGAAGAGCTTACAAAATACAGGAAGCTTATTAACCTCAATCTCAAAGGAAACAAAAGTCTTCTTGGTTTAAACTCAGAAATAAACCTATATTTTTCAGGGAAAGATGCACTTGACTCAATGTATGAAAGCATTTTAGATGCCACGCAACACATACATCTTCAATCATATATTATTGAAAACGATATTACCGGGAACAAATTTAAGAACCTGTTACTAAAGAAAGCTGCAGAAGGTGTTGAGGTTAGAGTCATCTATGATGATGTAGGTTGCTGGAATCTCTCCTCAGAATTTAAAAACGATTTTCTGAATACCGGAATTGAGTTCCTCTCTTTTGGAACCGTAAAATGGTTTCTTTCACCACTATCAAAACTTAACTACAGAAACCACAGGAAAATTCTTGTAATTGATGGGAAGATTGGATTTTTAGGAGGCGTTAATATCGCTGACAGATATTATAATGGTGGTAATTTTGAAGAGTGGAGAGATACCCATATGAAGATTTCAGGGGAGTCAGTTGCTGCACTACAATCCAGTTTCTTACTTGATAGATATTTTATAATTAACGAACAATTTAGAAGAAAACGAAAGTACTACCCTCACCTTTCGTTACCCGACATAAGGGTTACCGGAGAAAACTCCGCCTATTATTCTCAGATTATTACATCCGGACCAGATAGTGACTGGGCAAGTATTATGCAATGCTATTTTGCAGCAATTTCAAAAGCTACTCATCATATATATCTAATAACACCATATTTTACGCCCAACGAATCGCTCCTCAATGCACTAAAAATTGCAGCTCTTGGGGGAGTAGAAGTATGTCTTATGCTTCCACAAAAAAGTGACTCCATAATAACACATTGGTGTACTCTCTCTTATGCAGCAGAAATGCTTGAGGCAGGAGTAAAGGTATATCTTTTTTCAAAGGGCTTTAACCATTCAAAAGTTATAAGCATAGACGGAGAATTTTGTATTATTGGATCGGCCAATTTTGATAACAGATCAATGGAACATAACTTTGAAATTACAAGCATAATATACAACAAAGAGATTGCGGTAAAACTTGAGGAACAGTTTATCAAAGACACAGAGAAGTGCATCTCACTTGCAGGTTCAAAATGGGCAAAACGAAGCATCCAAAATCAAATAAAAGAGTCTTTCGCACGATTATTCAGTCCCCTTTTATAAATTGAAGTATGAAAAAGTTATTAATTATAATTTTAACATTACTAATCTCCACTCCACACTCTTTTGGAGCGAATCTTTATAAAGTGGATACAACAAAAATTGATAAGAGAGTGTTATTCTCAAAGAATAATATGAAGAGGCTTATTCTACCCTCTCCTTTTATTGTTACCGGTATAGCAATGTATGGAAAAAGCGGAGAGAGGTTTCAACAACTTAGAACAAACTATTTCACAAATTTTTCAACTCATGCAGATGAATTTTTGAGGTTCTCCCCAACTCTGTTGCTATACTCTCTTAAAGCGGCCGGAGTAGAGAGCAGAAGTTCCTGGGAAAGAATGATATTAACAAATGCTATAGCAGGGGTATTAATGGTTGGTAGTGTTCAGGCTCTAAAAATGATTTTAAAAGAGCCTAGACCTGATGGCTCAGAATCTAATGGATTTCCAAGCGGACACTCTGCACTTGCCTTCGTAGGGGCTACTATGGTTCATCACGAATATGGCCTCACAAACTCACCCTGGTACTCTGTAGCAGCATACTCCTTAGCATCGGCAACAGCTGCCTTAAGAGTACTAAACAACTCCCATTATATGCAGGATGTAATTATGGGTGCAGGAATGGGTATTCTATCTACCGAAATTGGCTATATGATTGGCGGAATGATATACGGCAACAGAGGTTTGTTAAAAGATTCACGAGTTAATGCCCATAAAGGAGTTCCAGAAAATGGATACTCGTTTACCGGAGCCAGTCTAGAATATGTTAAAATCCTTAACCTTCTAAATATTGACGGAGAGCAATATAATACTTCCTGGGGAACCGGTGCAACGTTAGAGAGTATTTTTTACAACCCTTCCAGAGTAAGTAAATTTGCCGATATTGGACTTCATTTTTCTGCTAATGCAAATACTGCTATGGCAAACAGAATTGGAGGGGGAGACCAGAGCAGAGGGATTAACTGGCTTACACTCTCTTTAGGCCCGGCTCTATCCATAAAGGCCGGAAATATTATGAGAATTGG
This sequence comes from Bacteroidales bacterium, assembly GCA_028700975.1. Lineage (GTDB taxonomy): Bacteria > Bacteroidota > Bacteroidia > Bacteroidales > UBA932 > Bact-08. Next base: position 6,717 of record JAQVRQ010000045.1, read on the forward strand.
AATAACTGCAGAGGCAGGGTACTCAAGGTTAATTCTCAACAACAATCAAATAAATGAAAAAAGTTCTTCCGGATTTTACGCAGGAGCTTCACTCTTCTGTGAAAGAGAACTTATTGATGGTGTTGTATTCAGAATTTTCGCCAAAAGCAGAAATTCTATACATACACACTCATTCCCGGATATAAGCTCTCTTGCACTTGGAGGCACTATGTCAATATCACTCTATTAATGACCATTTTCTAGTGCAATCCTTTTAATCACATCTGTACTTATCCAGAAAATATCAGAATTTTTTTTCTCAGGAGTTGTCATCATAAAAAATGCGTACTTCTGATCCGGTGAAATATAAAACGACCATCCTCTGCCAATAGTTGTATTAAACTCCTCCCCCATATTTATTGGGTTGCTCCAGGTTCCATCACCATTTCTAAATACAATATAGTAAAATGCACCTCTTCTCTCCTTCTCTACACCTACTGCTGGAATTACAACAAAGGCTTCATCAGGTGATACATAGGCATTAAATCTATCAACTCCGCAATTAATCTCATCAGGAAGTTTTATAGGTTGGCTGAAAACACCATTATTAAATTCTGACTTAAAAATATTGGATATTCTTACCCCTTGTTCATTTCTTGTAAAGTAAAGATCTCCATCATTGGTAAATGAGGGAAAAAACTCACCACCATCCGTGTTAACCGGTGCGCCTAGATTAACAGGAGAGCTCCATCCATCATCACTCCTGATCACATACCATATATCTTCATCTTTAGGCTCATCACCATTAACGATGGGCATATCAGAAACAAAATATAGTCTATTTCCGTCAGGAGAGAATATAGGCTCTAAGTATTTGTATCTATCGTCTGAACAGAAAGAGGCTCTCTTTGGAGTACTCCATTCTCCATTAAAGAATTTGACAAATGCAATATAAGAGAATTTATATGCCGTGTCTGAAACCCTAAAGTAAATTTCACTCCCTTCAGGAGATATTGTCAAATCTCTATTTGGAGTATCATCAGATATAACACCAGGTGCAAATAGCAGCGCCGTATCACCAGGAGGTCTTTGCCCAAGATAGGTTAGGTTTTTATGATTATTAGTACCTGTACAAGATACTGTCACAGATATAACTAATATAAATATTGACTTAAAAATTGTTTTCATAACAATAAGACGATTTGTAATGGAATTTTGCAACAAAACTTGTAAAAATTTCGTCTACAAATAAATAAGTTTGTAATGAAAAAAACGAAAATTTATTCATTAATTCTCCTAATAACACTAATGTTTTCATCAAGTGATGGTGTATGTAATGAAAATAAGGTTGAAAGTACTGATTATCAAATATCCCTTATTATAAATCCTCAAACTGGTCATATCTCAGTTTCCGGTACCTTAACATTCTTCAACTCTGGAATTGAAAAAAGAGGAATTAGTCTCTATCTAGACAGCAATATGGTCTTTTCAAAGTTTATAATTAATGGATTAAATATGAACTCTTACAAAACAGAAAGATCCGATAGTAGATTTATGCCTCTTTCAAAAAAAATATATTTAGAAGAGAGTGTTTTAAAGAAAGATAAAAATCTACTAGAGTTTGAATACAGCGGAACATTGGGTACTCTGGATAGTATATTTGCTAATGTAGTTGGAAATAGCTGGACAGAGATAGGTCTCTACTATCCCTGGTTTCCATTCTCTTTGGAAGGTAATAGACTCTTTAGCTACAGTGTACGAATAAAAAATTTAAATGGTAAGGAGATATTCGGGATAGGGAAAGTTAAGAAAGAAGGAGATGAAACATTAATAACATCAACCTGTCCTACTAACGACATTCCAATATGTATTTCTGATAAAGTTAAACACTCAGTTTTTAGAAATGGAGGTACAAAGATTCATATATACCACAGTCCAGAGAAGAGCGAGTTTATAAGAACACTTTCATCAGACATTCTTAATATATCATATAGTCTCCAGAAGATTATCTCAAAAAAAAAGAATCTAGAGGTTGTTTTTATTGAGTCTCAACGGAGATTGGGAGGAGGATACGCAAGACAGGGAGGTATTATTTTAGGTGGTTTAGATCCTCAGGGTTATCATAAATCTAGTCTTAATCTCAAATGGTATATAGCACACGAAATGGCTCATTTATGGTGGTACAAAGCAAATACTGGTAGCTGGGAAGACTGGCTGAACGAAAGTTTTGCAGAGATGAGTGCTGCACTAGTTATAAGAGAGAGCGAAGGAGAGGAGCTTTATAATAAAATTATAGATAAAAAAAGAGAGTTATCACAATCCACTCCTCCTATATGGGGATTTGACAGAAACGGATGTGCTTATGAAATCTCCTATAAAGTTCTATATAACAAGGGTGTGTGTTTATTAAGTGATTTAGAGGATAGAGTGGGTAGAGAGGAGTTCCAAAAACTATTCACATCTATTTCAAAGTCTAAAATATGTACTACTTCTCAGCTCTTAGACGAACTTAGATCTATAAGTGGAGAGGAAACGGCAATCTGGTTTGAGAGATTACTTAAAAATAGTTAAGCTATAAGGAAAGAGTTGTTTGTCAAATATTTTTCTTAACTTGTCTCTACAATGCTCCATAAACAGAGAAAGCTATGAAAGCATCGTTTAAGCCTATGTCATTTGACCATTGCGAAGGCATTATGAACATATACAACTGGTATATTCAAAACAGCCTCGCTGCCTATCCGGACGAAATTAAATCAAACGACTATTTTTCCCAATTTATGAATGCCACAAAGGGCTACCCTGCCTTTACAATCTTCTATGAAGAGGAAATTGTAGGGTTTTGCTTCTTAAGGCCATACCTACCCCACTCAACATTCCGCGAAACAGCGGAGATTACCTATTTTATTAAGGATAATTATACAGGTAAGGGTTTAGGGAAATTAGCTCTTGATAAGCTGGAGGAGGGCGCAAAAGCTACAGGGATTAAGTTTATTCTAGCAAGCATATCATCTGAAAATCTTTACAGCATATCATTCCATTTAAAAAATGGATTCAGAGAGTGCGGTAGATTTGGAAAAATTATCACTAAAAACGGAAAACAATTTGATATTGTCTGGATGCAGAAAAATATTTAGACTGAAACATTTTAAATATTAATTTGTTATAAACTAACTTTAATATTATCAATAATGAAAAGAACATTCATAAAATTATTTATTGCAACTTTTGCAATTGTTATAGTTGCCTCTTGCTCACACCGACTTGTGGGTACCTGGCAGGTTACCAAATATGAAATATCTAGCCCCGGTGAACAGGGAACTTCTCTAAGTAATATTGGCACAATTACATTCACAGGAAAGGGTAATGGTGAGAAAAATCTCAACTACATTGTACTTGGAATTCAAAGAGAAGATAATGTTCCATTTCAATGGATCTGGACTGACGGAAAGTATGTTACAATCGATAGTAAAGATTCTGATTTCTCAAAGACTTGGATAATAATGGAAAATAAAAGTAAAAGTCAGAAATGGAAATCAACTGATGGAAGCAATGTTATCCAAACACTTGAGTTGACTAAAGAGTAATATTGTATTTTATACAAATAAAAATGCAGATCTAAAATTGAGACCTGCATTTTTATTTTATTAAATCTATCAAAAACTATTTTTTCATCTTAAGAGATGTCTTTTGTATTGATATAAGCTCAAAAGAGTCATCTTTTAGATTTTTATAGTTCATTTGTGCATTGATTCTTGGAATAAAATCAATTCCTGTTGCAGATTGCATAAGTTTAGCTCCAAGCATTCCACCAAGTCCGCCCTCCTCTTTAAGAGAAGTCTGAGATGCTATAAAGGTAAATTCTGTATTGATGAAATTTTCTAACTGATCACCGGAACCCTTAATATCAGGTTTGCTTGTAGGATTTTCAAAAGTAATGAGAGTACCTTTATTACTTATGTTGAATTCATATTGAACCACAACTGAGTAACTTTCAATATTTATTGTCTCTCCCTTTTTATTCCAGGCCTTAATTCTGCTGTCAATTACCTCTCTTGGTAACTCAAAGCTCATAATAATCTCTCTTTTACCTGTCTGCTCAGGATCCGGAATCTCAAGTTTTCCACTTACATATACATCTCCCATCTTCTCTTTTTTAGAGTAAACAAAAGATTCGATGTTCCAAGTGCCTATCATTTTTGCAGTCTCTTCAATATACTCCTTTGTACCAGGAGTGTGGTAAGGATTTGATTTGCCTCGTCTTTGTCCCTCTGCAAAAGTAAAAGAGAACAATACGAGTCCAAGTAGTAAAAGCTTCTTCATAATGTGGTAATTAATTTATAGGTTGATAATTATCTAGTAAGTAGGAGTAAAAATATAAAAAATATTTTTAGTATAAAAAAAGAGACCTGGAATTAACCAGGCCTCTAAGTGACCCCGACAGGATTCAAACCTGTAACCGTCTGATCCGTAGTCAGATACTCTATTCAGTTGAGCTACGGGGCCGGAAAAGATTTTACTTTTCTGTATTCTTTGGAGGAGCTACGTATTTTCTCTCTTTTATACGAGCTTTTTTACCGGTAAGTGCTCTCAGATAGAAAATCCTTGCACGGCGTACCTTACCTCTCTTGTTAACCTCTATTGAATCAATAAAAGGTGATGTAATAGGGAATATTCTCTCAACACCCACTCCATTAGACATTTTTCTAACAGTAAATGTTTCGCTGATACCTGATCCTCTTCTTTGGATAACAACTCCGCGATAGTTTTGGAGTCTCTCCTTATTCTCCTCTTTAATTTTGTAGGTGACTGTAATTGTATCACCTGCCTTGAAATCCGGCAGATTTTTTACCTCACCGGCAAATGCTTGTTCTGCAATTTTAATTAAGTCCATTGTAAATTCAGTATTTGCGCAACATTGAAGACTCCTGCGTTCACTCAAGCGGTTGCCGTTATTTTTGGGACTGCAAAAATAGAAATTATATTTTACTTGGCAAAAAATATTTATCTTTTAACCCCTGATTTGTACAAGGCTCCCCCAATATTATCATATCTGGCTCCAGTAACGGAGCTCAGGCAATTTGGAATATTAGCAACCCATAGGGCTCCAAGAAAAGCAAATATAAGGGCCTCTTTAAAGTTGATTGTTCTTCTATCCGGAACAAAATATTCACATTGTGGGGCATTAGCCTGCATTCTCTCAACCAGATAGGTATTTAAAGCTCCACCTCCTGTAAGAAGAACTCTCCCCTCTTTTATATGTCCCGATATCTGAATCGCAACGTGTTCAACAAAAGTTGACAGCCCATCTTCTATCTTCAACCCGAATGAGTCAATCAAAGGTATAACGCTTCCCTCTACCCATTCACGTCCCAGAGATTTTGGACCGGAAATTTTATAAAACTCCAGATTATTTAGTCTCTCTAAGAGATCATTATTGACAACTCCACCTCTCGCAATCTCACCATCTTTATCATAATCAAGGCCTATAGAGCGAGTATAATGATTTAACACATAATTGACAGGAGAGATGTCGTAAGCTCCGCGTGAACCATCGGCATTATCAAAAGAGATATTTGAAAATCCTCCTAGATTGAGGCAGTATGCAAACTCAGAAAAGAGGTTTCGGTC
>JAQVRQ010000123.1 GCA_028700975.1 Bacteroidales bacterium
TGGCAGAGAGTGCCAGTACATTTTCTGTCCCAACATCAATTGCATATAACAACACAACTGACAAATTTATAGTATTGGTAGCCAAGGATAACGGATACAGGATGCCCCTTGTTGTAAATGCCGACAGGTTGCTGGGTTCTCAGGTTGAGGAGAGCAGGCTCTATAGCACCCCTTTCCCTTACACTTTAGTTACAACCATCTCTCTAATATTAATTGGAGCATTTGCTTTTGTCTATTTAAGATGGGGAAGAAAAAGAAAAGTCAAGAGCTTTTATGATAAAGTAGTAGCCACTCTTCCGGTAATTGAAGAGAGTCTTACAACCGAGGAGTTTAAAATTCTAAAAATGATTATTGAGAGCAATCCTCAGCCTATACAATTCCTTGATCTAATGACTGTATTTGACTCTAAAATGAGTTACGAATCACATAAAAAGAGGCTGCGAACAGCGCTTATCTCTATCGAGGAGAAATTAAAAAAACACCTGCATACAAATGCAGATGTTTTTGATATTGCTCGCTCAAAAGAGGACCGCAGAAACAAAGAGATCAAATTCGCCCAGTAGATATATAATCTATTCGCTTATAATTAGTTGATCCATTTTCCTAGTAGCGGTAGTGCTCGGGTTTGAATGGCCCCTCCACGGGAACTCCAATATATTCGGCCTGCTCCGGTGTTAGTTTTGTGAGTTTTACTCCAAGCTGCTCAAGGTGAAGTCTTGCAACCTCTTCGTCCAGATGTTTAGGTAATCTGTAAACTCCAAGTTCATATTTTTTATTCCAGAGTTCAATCTGAGCAAGTGTCTGATTTGTAAATGAGTTGCTCATTACAAAAGATGGGTGTCCGGTTGCGCAACCTAGATTCACAAGTCTTCCTTGTGCTAGCAGATATATTGAGTGACCATCCGGATAGATATATTTATCTACCTGAGGTTTGATATTTAATCTGTTTATGCCTGGCCAGCTCTCAAGTCGGGCAACCTGAATTTCATCGTCAAAGTGACCTATGTTGCAGACAATAGCCTGGTCCTTCATTCCTGCCATATGTTCGGCAGTGATAATATCTTTATTTCCTGTTGTGGTGACAAAGATGTTCCCCTCCGGAAGTGTATCCTCAATTGTTTTAACCTCAAACCCTTCCATTGCTGCCTGCAGTGCGCATATAGGGTCAATCTCGGTTATTATAACCCTTGCTCCATACCCTTTCATTGAGCGTGCGCAGCCCTTTCCTACATCTCCGTAACCGCAAACAACCACAACTTTTCCGGCGATCATTACATCGGTAGCTCTTTTGATTCCATCTGCCAGTGATTCACGGCAGCCGTATAGGTTGTCGAATTTTGACTTTGTTACTGAGTCATTTACATTGAAGGCCGGGAAGAGTAGTTTTCCCTGCTCCAGCATTTGATACAATCTGTGGACACCTGTTGTGGTCTCCTCTGATACTCCGTGTATCTCTGATGCAATTTTGTTCCATCTTTGCGGGGTATTGGCGAGGATCTTTTTAAGGATTTTATTAAGCTCCTTTTCATCCTGAGTGTCGGCTTTGCCATCAAGAACAGCCGGGTTCTTTTCGGCTTCATACCCTCTATGGATCATTAGAGTTGCATCACCACCATCGTCAACTATAAGATTTGGTCCAAGTCCGTTTCCAAAATCGAGTGCTCTCTCGGTACACCACCAGTACTCTTCAAGTGTCTCTCCCTTCCAGGCAAAAACAGGTGTGCCTCCCTCTGCGATTGCAGCGGCGGCGTGGTCTTGAGTGGAGTAGATATTACAGCTGCACCAGCGAACATCTGCACCAAGTTCAGTAAGTGTCTCAATTAGGACAGCAGTCTGTATGGTCATATGGAGTGAACCCATAACTCTAGCCTTTGCAAGTGGCTTGGATGGACCAAACTTCTTCCTAATTGCCATTAGCCCAGGCATCTCCTTTTCAGCGATCTCAATCTCTTTTCTGCCAAACTCCGCAAGGGAGATATCGGCTACTTTGTACTCTTTTGCTATCATATTTGTGTTTTAATAATTTTAGAATTTATTTGGATGATTTTAGAAGGATTTTGGAAGAGTTCATCAGAAGGATGATTTTACTATTCTGGCAACATTATCTGAACGGCCAAGTGTATAGTAGTGAATTCCAGGTACTCCCTCTTTAATTAGCTCTTTTGACTGCATTGTTGTCCACTCAATTCCCACTTCGCGAGCCTCTTCATCTGTTTTGCATTTTAGTACTGCATTGTATAGATCTGCAGGGATGTCAATATTGAATGTTTGGGGCAAAAGTTTTATGTCGTTTAGTGCAGTAATTGGTTTGATCCCGGCAATAATTGGGATATCTATTCCGGCATCTTTGCACATATCTCTAAATCTGAAGAATGCACTATTGTCAAAAAACATCTGGGTTGCAATATAGTGTGCTCCGGCATCCACCTTCTTTTTAAGATTCTGCATATCTATCTCCATATTTGGAGCCTCAAAATGCTTCTCCGGGTATCCTGCAACTCCAATGCAAAATTTAGCAGGGGAGTTGGTGTCAACATATCCGTTCAAATACTCTCCGCGACTCATTGCGGTAATCTGCTCCACCAGTGCCGAGGCATTTTGGTTGCCTCCCTTTTCCGGTATAAAACTTCTACTCCCCTTTGGGGGATCGCCTCTAAGTGCAAAAACATCCTCGATGCCCAGAAAGTTCATCTCAATAAGGGCGTTCTCTGTCTCCTCCCTGGTGAATCCGCCGCAAAGGAGGTGGGGAACAACAGTGATATTGTATTTATATTTGACCGCTGCAGCAAGTGCAATTGTGCCGGGACGTACCCTGGAGAGTCTCTTCTCAAGTGTTCCATTTGGATTCTCTACATATTGAACCTCGTTTCTGTGTGAGGTGAAGTTTATGTAGGCGGGCTCAAACTCAAGCAGGCTTTCAATAGTGGAGTAAACTCTATCAATACTGTGTCCCTTAAGCGGAGGCAGCAGCTCAAATGTGAAGAGCGTGCTCTTTGCTTTGTTTATTTTCTCAATTACGGTCATTCTCTCAATTTTTT
>JAQVRQ010000046.1 GCA_028700975.1 Bacteroidales bacterium
ATGTGTTGCTTCCGTTCCATTGAGTCATATAGAGCCCATATGTTTCTATTGGAAAGAGCATGTTGTACTTTGGACTTGTACCGCCGAGCAGGTTATCATCATTGCATCCGGTAAGAATTAGAACTCCAATTATCAGGCTTAGAGCTATTAATAAAAATGGTTTTCCTTTTATCATGATATTCAATTAAATACAAAAAACTATGGCAAGGTATACTCTCGCGCCTCTTTTGTCAACGGAATTACATCTGACTGGTGGATGTACTTTAGGCTGAATTTGCGGTTGAGTGCCATAAGGAGTTGCATTCCGAATGAGAGCCTGGTCAGGTAGGAGTAGAGTCCGATGGCGCCGTAGGAGATTGGTTTGTCGGTGCCACTGTCGTTCCCGTTGTTGTATATGCTTTTTATATACTTGGCATCTTTGAAAATAGTGTCGGCGGTCTCTCCAAAGGCTTTGTAGGAGGCGGGAGTGGTATCCTTTTCGATTAATTCGCCTACGTTCTTTCCTGTAACTGCTGCGGCCATTGCTGCTCGGCCTATTCCAACTAATTTAATATTTGGAGCTCCAAGCGCCAATGCTTTAAACATAGTGTCCTCCATTGCGATACCTCCGGCAATTGCTATTTCTGGAATCCACAAATTCTCCTCTTTCAACTCTTCAATTAGAGTATTGACGATTTTAATCAGATCAATTGTAGGATGACTCCATTCATTCATCATTTTATTAGGGCTGTTACCGGTACCGCCTCCTGCTCCGTCAAATGTAATTAGGTCAACGTTGTTGGCTGAGGCAATTCGCAGAACTCTTCTGATATCGCTAACATCATAGCCAGCCATTTTGAAAAAAATGTTTTTTGCACCGTTGGCCCTAAACCTGGTAATAATCTCCTCAAGAGAAGACTCATTCCACATCGGTAATCGGCCACACTGCAAAAAATGGAAACCGTTGCCCCTGTAGAACTCCTCTTTAGCCGACTCATCCATCGGATTAGGAAAAACCAGATAGCCGTTCTTTTTCAGAGAAACTGCCTCCTCATATGAATAGACAGGTGCCACGTGTTGTATCCCCTTTGCTGCCTGTCCAAATTTGATCTCAATCGTCTTCAAATCAAAGTTTTTCAAAGCATATTCAGCCGTCCCCACAACAATATCATCGGCATTAACCTGAAGAATAATATCCCCGTACCCCCTATCGTACCGCCTGAAATAATCAATCATTTGTCCAAGAAATGGAGCATTTGAAACCTTACCATTATTGTCGTGTTGCAAATCCTTATCCATTTTAACGGCATTTTCCCCAATCACAACCATTACACCCGCCATTGCTGCCCCCGAGTAGTAGTCCTGCCAGTTTAGCTTTGCCATTGCGGGCAGGATGATGGGAGCTTTGAGTTTTATCTTCCGTTCATACCCAAATTCGTAAGATATATCAACAGAGTGAACGTTGGTTGTTTCAGAGTCTTCAGCCGCACCCATCGCTCCAAATACACGACCATTAATGTTAAAATGAGAGAAATCAAAAGGGTAAGTCTTTTCCGATGCAAATTGGTTATTTGCTGTGCCGAATGGATAAGCCGCCTCAATTCCCCTTACCGCAGAGAGCCCAATCTCGCATAAGCCGGGGCACTTGTCTGAACATACAGAGCACATCCCGGATAAATCAGATATATCATTGGGTGTTCTCAGTTTTGTGTTGTTAAACAACGATGATAATTTTGGACTATGTGACATAGTATTAAATATTTAACAATTATATTTTTGTAACCGATTTTATGCAAGCAAGTTACAAAAAACTGTGGCAAGGTCAACTAGATTACGATTTTTATTACATCGGCTTCAAATTCTTGTTTAGCCTGTCAATGATTTTTTCTAACCGAGTAAGGCGCGTTTTATCTGATTTAGCGTCAAGATAAAAACCTGTATATGCTCGTTGAACCGAATGAGACATAGCAGATAAGTTGATATAAGCTGTTTCATGCGAACTAATTGTTTGCTTAAACATTCGGATTTGCTCGTCATCAATTATTACCTGTTTAGCATTTTCCCAGAAGCCATTTTTCTTTGCACTTTTGATTGCTTCTAAGCCTTGAGAGGTCATTATACCCTTATCAATTAATTTCAAAGCAAGCCCTTTGTTTTTGACAGACCACTTACTTTTAGGTAAACGAGGTGAAAAGTATTTTTTGTATGAATTATCATCAATTGACCGAATTTGGCCATCTATCCACCCGTAACAAAGAGCAACTTCGAGAGCATCATTGGATGATAAAGTAACGACTTTTTCATTTTTTCCGAATAGTAGCCAAATGCCATCGCTTTTTGTCCCATTTTTACTAAGCCATTCTCGAAAAGCCTTTCTATCAGGAAATGTGAAAAATTTATCCATGAGAATATTCAATTAGTTTGTAAATGAAATTATACAATACTAGGATTGGTCCATGACCAGTGGCTATGGATAATTTTCCACTCATTATTATCTTCCAATCGATACACTTCTGTACAGTTTTCTTCCCATAACGACTCTCCAGCATAAGAGTGTAGATTATAAGTTAAAACAGCCATATTCCCTTTGGTTTGAACAATAGGATTTATAATTTCAAACCTGTCCATTTTGACTTTTCCTCTCATACTTTCGTATAACTCTTTTATTTTGTCCCATCCATCAATTCGCCTATCATGTGCGGAATCAAAATATGTGAAATCTTCAGTATAAAGTTCTAAATAGAGTGTGGGATTCCCATTGTGCCATGCTTCAAGAGCCTCTGTTTCTAATGCAATGATTTTTTTTGTAATTGATGAATTATTCATGATGTATTATTTATTTAATTTGTCTCTTTTAACAATATCGCGCTTAGGCTATTTCTGATTGGTCTACTTTCTCTTTTTATGAATCCCTCATTGATAGCAAGATTGAGAGATCGTTGAAATTCATACTCTTTAACATGACCTTCTGGTTCTACAAAAAATACAATTCCATTATTTTTCAACATGGAAAAAATGTTCTTAAATAATTCTGACTTATCTGAGACTTCATGCACAACTGCGAAAAGTAAAACAAAATCCAACTTGTTAAATAATTTCTCGGGATTATAGTTAAAACCAACTTCAAGTAGAACAACATTATCAGAGACATTATGTCTGTAAGCTCTCTTCTGAAGTTTCTGAAGCATTTTGAATTGAATATCAGCGCAATAAACAATTCCATTTTTTCCGACCATTTTAGCCATTGGAATACTGAAATAACCCATAGCACATCCATAATCAAGTATTGCCATCCCATCTTTAATATAGGGTGAAAGTAGTTTGAAAGGATCATTAAATAATTTTCTGGTTGGTAGCAGCAGCGTATACCCCATCCACCACGGACAAATTTTTATTCTTTTATTTGGCATTTGTTCCTTTTTAAAAATTAAAGAAAAAGACTCTTTGAAATTATTTAGATGTAAATCGAAATAATCTCAAAGAGTGCTAACCTACTTTTTATAACTAAAAAAAACTTAAAAGCACATAAAACCAAATTTTGTTTTAAATACTTCAATGCAAAGGTTATTATTATATAATTGTTGTTGAAGTAAATTTCTGCGATTAAATGTTAATTGCATTTTAGTGTGTCTTTTAATGGTTTTATTGAGTTATTGATGTTTTCACAAACAGTCTAACAATTGTTAAGAATTGAGCCACTTTTTAAATGCAGAAGTATTGTACATACTGACAATTGTATCATCAGTTTCATCGGGAAGACCAACAAGGTGTATCTTCACTCTGTTTCTGGACCAGCTCTTCATACTTCTGATTGCATTACAATTAATTATATATTTTCTGTTTATTCTGAAGAATTTTTCTGGGTTTAACATTGCTTCAAGATTATTTAAGGATAATTCCAGAGGGTAGCACTCCCCATTAAATGTTTTGAAGAACACGTTGTTGTCTAATATATAGAAAAATGCAATATCATCTGTCTCCACTGTTACAAGTTTATCTGCATATTGAATGAGAAATCTTTTACGGTATTTTGTATCCTCTTGTTTAAGCGATGTGAGAAAATTTACTATGTCAACATTGTAGAAGGATCTGAGAGAATCTAGTTTTGCTAGATAATATTCAATATTCTCTTTACTTACAGGCTTTAACAGATAAGCTATGCTGTTAAATTCAAATGCTTTGATAGCAAATTTGTTGTAAGCTGTCGTGAATATTATTGGAGTGGTGATTTTAGTCTCTTCAAAAATATTAAAGCATAGACCGTCCGAGAGTTCAACGTCCATAAATATTAAGTCAGCTTTATTTCCTTCAAGCCATTTAACAGTCTCTTTAATTGATGGGAGTATCCCTAAAATTATATTTTCCGGATCAATATTAATCAGTATGTCTGACAAAAATTGTGCAGAAGAGTTCTCATCCTCAACTATTAGAATTTTATACATTTTCCATTAATTTGTTTTAGCAAAAGCTGTTAGTTCAAAATCAGGATTAAGAACAGGGATCATCCCGATATAATAATTTTCGTATTCCATAAAAACCGGAGATCTTTTACAGATTAGTTCATACCTGCTTATAAGGTTTTTTTGCCCTATATGAGTAGAGTTAACTGATGACATTTTTGGTTGAATATTATTCTTAACATAAATGTCTGTTTGGATATTATAAATATGGATGGTAAGCGGTGACTCATTGTCAATAGTATTGTGCTTTATAGCATTTTCAATAATTACTTGAAGCGACATGGGCGGCAGTACATATTTTTCCAAATCTATTTCAATGTGTTTAGAAACAATTAATGATGGACCGAATCTTTGTTGCTGGAGATAAATATATGATTCAACAAATTTTATTTCATCAGAGAGTTTTGTAACAGGTACCTCAAGTGATTCAATAATATATCTATACATAGATGTATATTCTTTAATAAATTTCTGTGCAACTTCAGGATCGTGGTTAATCAATCCTGAAAGAACACTCATGCTATTGAAAAGGAAATGCGGTTTTATCTGATTCTTAAGCATCTCATAGTTCATTTTTAGAAGTCTATCTTTCAATAATTTTGATTCCAACTGTGCTATTCTATTTGAATCATAAAACATCCAAGCCTCTAGCACAATTACGAGTATTATATTTGAGACAGCGTAAATCATCAAGTCATTAGATATTAATGTAATATCTAGTTTATATGCTGGGTAAAATGTTTCAACAAGTTGGTTTGATCCTAATGATACTATGATTGTGAATATTATTATTGAAAATAACTGTAAGATTATACGTTTAAATATTGACTTACTCCAGGGGAATTGTCTGTTAAAATAGTTTATTAAGAAAACAAAAGGGTACGCAACAATAATACTGGATAAAAAACCAACAATTAATCTTGTCGAGAAAATAATAATAAAGTGCTCACTACTCTCAAAAGTGACATGCTGTCTAAAATAACTAAATGCAATTATAATACCCTGTATGAATATTGATAATACTATCAAGAGTATAATTAAATTTCTATGAAAAGAGACCCTACTTAATCTATTAGAATTATTTGTCATAACTTACGTTTTCAACAAATTCACATAATAATAAAGCAAAGTAAATGTATTTAATTTCTTTAAAAAAATCTATTTTTTATATAAAATAGTGTAAATTCATTCTATCCCAATTTTGCATCATTCATAGGTCATTATTATGCATTCAAGTTAAATAATTTTTTTTGAGAGACGCGAGTCAATAGTATTGATAAAAATTTCTATGAAAAAAAATATAGTAAGTATCATAGATACTTTTTATGATAATATCTCAGGTAAATCTAATAAAGAACGAAATTGGACACTTATTAGGTCTCTTTTCTGTGACAATGCACAGTTAGTTTCTCTGAATAAAAGTTTCGTTCAAAATCCTGATGTTATCCGGGCCGATATTGAATCCTATTTAATCAAGTTAAAGTTCTATCTCCAAGCTGATGATTTTTACGAATATTCTGTGGAAAATAATGTTAAAATATTTGGTGATGTAGCATTAGTATTCAATGTATACGAAGCTAAAAGATCTCTAACTGATAAAGCAATATTTAAAAAAGGAGTTAACATGATTCATTTGCTGAAAACTGATGACGATTGGAAAATACTTAGTATGATCTGGCATGACATATCTTTTTAAATTACTTATAATAATAAATTAAGAAAACATTATGAAAAAAATTGTTTTTGTACTTTTATTGTTTGTCTCTTGTTTTTGCTTTGGACAGATGAAGCAGGAGATATATCTGATTGGAAGTATCCACTCTTTTCATCTTGATGAAAAATATAACTACTCTCTAAAGGATTTACTTACACAAATATCTAGTATAAATCCTGATATTGTTTGCGGGGAGATAACACCTGAGGCTTATAATTCTGTTTTAGAGGGCTATTTTCCACCTGAGGCGGCAATGCTGGCTGAGGTAGCCCCAAAAATGGGTTATAAATTTCTTCCTGTTGACTGGAGATGTGATTTCTTCATTCAACAAAAAGCAAGTGAAGACTATCCACAAAATATTAAAGATTCTATTTCAGAAATTGAACCACCAATTTTTACATACAGTAATTCTGGGAGTGCATCTCTTTATAATCATTTACATAGTATGATAGCTCTGGAAACAAATGATCTTCTTTATGATATTATTGAAAATGACTCTATTGCCAATATTTCTCATGGTTTTTGGAGAGAAAGAAACAGTGAGATTGTTAAAAACGGTCTTAGTAAATCAAAAGGAGCTCATAAAGTCGTTTTTGTTCTTGGAGCAGATCACATTTCTAGAGTTAAAAAGGAGCTCGATAAATATGATACTAAAGTGATAATATTAGAAACTTTAGTTGACTCAGAATATTCAGTTGAAATCTCAAACGATGTTATTCACAGATGGGAGAAAAATCTGGACAATCTTAAACAAATTTCAAATAAACAAATACAAATTAACGATAATTATTATCACAAGATTATAAATAGTAAAAGAATTTCTGAATTAGAACGGTTTATCAGTTATTATAAAAATAATTAAATAGTATTTATGGATATTAAATCATTAGGAGGGGTTCATTTTGACTGTATATATAATGCATTTAGCCTTGCATTTAAAGACTATGACGTGCAATTGAATAAATCCCAATTAATTAAAATGCTTAAAAGGAGAGGCTTTGACCCAAACCTCTCCTTCGCTTATTTTGACAATGGAGAAATAATTTCATTCATCCTGAATGGTATTGGGAATTTCAACGGACGCCCCACTGCCTATGATACCGGAACTGGTACCATTGAGGAGTATCGAGGGCAAGGACTAGCATCAAAACTCTTTGAACATTCAATACCTTTTCTAAAAAAGGAAAATATTAAACAGTATTTACTTGAAGTAATTCAGCATAATACGAATGCTGTTTCTCTTTATAAAAACATGGGATTTAACATAACAAGGGAATTATTTTACTATATACTTAAAAAAGATTTTTTTTCAGATAACAAATGTCAATGTGAATATAATTTGATTAATCGGATTGATTTTTCTCAACTCAAAGACCATATTTCATTTTGGGATTTTCAACCATCTTGGCAAAATGGGATTGAATCGGTTATCAGAGACCAAGATGCTTTTGAAACAATAGTTGTGCTTGACAATGGTTCAATTATTGGGTACTGTATATACGAACCGGAGACTGGAGATATCGCTCAACTTGCTGTAAAAAATGAGTACAGAAACAGAGGAATTGCGACATCTCTACTTAAAGAAGCTGTATCTAATATATTAATCAATACGGTGAAAATTATTAATACAGAATCTAACTGCAAATCGATTAATGAATTTTTATACTCAGCTGGGGCTAAAGTAACCGGTATGCAATATGAAATGTTAAGGGAACTTTAAAAATATATCATAACAATAAAATGAATAAGCATATCAGATTTCCAATTCGATATTTCGTAATTACTTTTATATGGTCTTGGTCTTTATGGGCATTGCTAGCGCTCTTTAGTAATAAGACGATCATGATCTCTAATGATCTATATAAGATATTATATTTCCCTCTTTATATATTAGGTGCATTTGGTCCATTTATTGGGGCAACTTTATCTATTAAAAGACAAGAACGTCGAGGTTCTGTTACAGTTTTCTTAAGAAAATTCCTTGATTTTAGAATTGGTTGGAAAGGTTTTGGCATTCCAATTCTTATTTTAGGAATCAGTACTTATGTTGCCTGGGGCCTCCCTGAATTATTTGGTAAAGAGAGATTGCCTATGCTTCTACCCTCCATTTGGATCTTCTTTCCTTGTTTACTATTTATGATTTTACTTGGTGGTGGACAAGAAGAATTTGGTTGGAGAGGTTATGTATTACCCATTTTAGAGAAAAGGTATGGAGTATGGTATGCAAATATTATCTTAGGAATAATTTGGGCTTGCTGGCATTTGCCATTATGGTTTATTCTCGAAACTAATCAAGTATATATGAACTTTTTTGGGTTTGTATTATTAGCTATCGGATATTCCTATTTATTATCATGGATTTGTAAGATTTCTAATAACAAACCATTTGTTGGTATATATGCTCACGGACTCGCAAATGCGATTATTTCAATTATGCCCACAATTGATGTTAATCAACAATTGTCTCAAAATCAGCCCAGGTATTGGATTTGGGTAGTGTCAACATTTTTAATAGGGGTAGTGATAACTTTTTTTAGAAAAAATAATTATGATAAAATGTAAATTTTTTAAGATTATATTAATGATGATTTTATTAGCAACTGGTAATAATATGATCGCAAAAAGACCTACTGACGGAAGAGATTTAATCAAAATGATGCATGATAAGTATAACAATAATTTTTTCAAGACATTAAGTTTTTCTCAATACTTAATCCGTTTTGAGAATAATAAAGAAATTAGCCGGGAGGTCATGCATGAGGCTTATCTTGCCCCAGGTAAACTAATATTGAAATTTAATGGTTGGGAAAGTGGAGATGGTCTTTTATTTAGATCTGATAGTATCTATACATTAGATGAAGGTGTTGTCAGGTCAAAAGAGAGACGAATCCATGATGTTTTGCTGCTATGCTTTGATATTTATAATACTTCGCCAGAGGTTACTATTAGCAAATTAATAAAGTTGAATTATAATTTAGACAAGATTCAAAAAATCAAGTATTCTGATAAAGATGTATTTGTTGTTGGAGATACGGATGAGAATTGTTTCTGGATAGATTGTGAATCTTTAATGCTACTCGAGCTGCAAGTGAGGAATATAAACCGAGCCAGAAATGTAAAGCTCTCAAATTTTCAGATATTCAATTCTATCCCTATCGCAACTGAAATTGAATTTTTCGACAATAACAAAAATTTAGAGATGGTTGAAAAGTATTTTAATGTTGTACCATTCGCAAAATTGGATGCAAGCATGTTCTCTCCAGGAAATTTTATTAAATCTAAGTGGTAAGTTATAATGAAAAAAAAGACTTTTATTATTTTTTTTATTCTATTATCATCCATAAATTATGCACAAGAGTATTTGCGATTATTAAGCAATTTTAAAGAATCAGACCATAACAAGCCATCACTTTTTGCTCCGGGATTTATTTCTGACGGATTGCCAAACCGCGATGTTGCAATTTCTCCAAAAGGTGATGAGATATTTTATTCTATATATACACCAGATTTCAAATACTCAGCCATAGTTTTTACGAAGTTTAAGAACGGATACTGGACAGTCCCGGAAGTTGCATCTTTTTCAAGTGATTCAAGATACAAATACATCGAACCGGCATTTAACTATGATGGCTCAATTCTGTTTTTCTCTTCAAATATGCCCTCCGGTAGAGATGGAGAATTTTCAAATAATGATATATGGGCAGTCAGAAGAGATGGCGAGAAATGGGGGGACCCATATAATATCGGCCCACCAATAAATACAGATGGTGGTGAATATTTTCCCTCATTAACAAGAGATGGATCAATTTAC
The DNA here is from genome assembly GCA_028700975.1 of Bacteroidales bacterium. Lineage (GTDB taxonomy): Bacteria > Bacteroidota > Bacteroidia > Bacteroidales > UBA932 > Bact-08. The sequence continues at coordinate 9,965 of JAQVRQ010000046.1, forward strand.
TTTACGAGAAACTTAAAGAATGAGAGCACCTCCAATATTTTTAAATCAGAATACAAAGATGGAGTATATCATGAACCGGTAAAACTTCCTGATGAGATAAATTGTGGAACAGATAGATATAATGCTTTTATATGCCCTGATGAATCATTTATCGTTATCCCTGCAGAAGGGGTAGAAGACGGGGTTATTGGATCGAACTATTACATTTCGTTTAATAATGGTAAAATGGGATGGACTAATCCCATCAATATGGGCCCATTGTTTAACTCAAATCCCGGCAGGGGATGGTCTTTTTCTACATCGCCTGACTACAAATACATCTTCTTTATGGCAACTAGAAAAAGTGAATGCCCATATAGGCCTGATCCATTAACTGTTAAGTATTTTAAAGAGGTTTTGTCGGAGCCAGAAAATGGTTATTCAGATATCTATTGGCTAAATTCAAATATTATTAATGATTTAAAAAACAAGGAATTAACAAATAATATTATGGCAAACAAAGACATTTATTCAACAAAATCAGAGGGCTCAATAATCTCCCCCTTTAATTTAAAAATTGATTTAATGAGTCAGTTAATGCTAATCCCTTTTGAAAAGGATCCGGATAAATATTATAATCAGTTTGAAATTCAACAATCGATATCACCCGAGGGGTTGAAAACACTTGCTGTAATTGGTTATCAAGTAGATGGATCGTCAGATGTATACTTTCAAAAGAATTTTCCATTAGCTTCACAGTCATCCATACTAAATAAAGCGAAGTTAATCGAGACGCAATTTTCTACAGCCCAATTTTCTTTTTCACAATTTGATCTAGATGCCAATATTGTTTTTAAAGATAAATACGGAAGACCTATCGTTCTTAAAATTGTGGAGATAAAAAGGGAGGAAAAAAATCCCTTTACACTTTTAGCACCTGTAGGTGTTATATCAAAAAATCCACAGTCACTCCCCGTTTACTATATGCACCAAATGTCTTTTGCAAGGAAAAATTACACAGATATTGTAATATCAATAAATGGGAATTCTCATAAACCAGATCTATTTATGTTACCAATTGACAAATCAAGCAATTATTTTACCAGATACTCGCTTGAAACTTTCAATGTTGACATCAATCCTAGTACGGAGAGCGATATGAGTATCATTGACGTTGGTTCAAAAAACCATGTAATAGTCAATGATATTCACTATGACTTAAGAAGGAATCAAGGACATCCGGAAATTAAAAAAATTTCTGTTCATAAAGAGAGGCAATCATTATCAGTTGAATTTACTCCGGCTTTCCCAGATATTATGTCTTTGAAAGATGGAGCTTATATTAATGGCACTTTTTCTGTAACCTCATATAATAGTTCTGGTGTCATTAATGGCACATACCAATTAAATCTCGATGGTGAAGACTTTTCTATTAAACTACATCCTGATAAAGGTTGGATTCCAAACGAGAAGAGACTTATTATAAGGCTAATGCTTAAGCTTGTAAAATCATTTAAAGAGTGGCCTAAAAGCTATATTTGGAATGCCAAAATTCATAAAGTAAATCCCGGAGAATTTAAACTAGTTTCACACTGGGAACGATTATAATTATACCCAGAGATTCATTTATGTCCATTTGTTATGCATTTAAAGGCGAAATTTTCACACTCTGCATAATACATTTCTAACATTTTTCTGCTCTGCTCATATTTGCTAGACATTGAAAAAGCAATGATTAATGATTAGCGAAAGATTGAGCAATTTTGGAGGATTAATTCCCAATAAGGATATTCATCATATAACCTCTACTATATCACACGAGCTTCGAACTCCTTTAAATGCAATAATGGGTTTTTCTGAGTTGATTCAGGAGGAGTCAACAAATTGTGAGATAAAGAGGTTTGCCAAAATCATTCAGGATAGCGGAGCTTCTCTCCTAAATAAGATCCACTCAATAATTGATTACAATATTCTTGACCTGTGTAATGATATATTTATAGAAGAGATTGATCTTAAGCAATTTGTTTATTCACTATGGGATGATTTCAAAGATCAGATAAAAGATCATAACGAAGTTCAGTTTGAAGTTGACTACCCAGAGGAGGTCGATGATCTGACACTCTTTTCTGACTCAAAAAAAATTAGATATATCATATCACAGTTATTGTCAAATTCAATAAAATTTACCCAATCCGGAAAAATAATTATTGGCGTAAAGAGAACTTTTGAGCAGGATTCATGTAACGATTCTGTTCAAATATTTGTGTCTGATACAGGTGAGGGAAT
>JAQVRQ010000124.1 GCA_028700975.1 Bacteroidales bacterium
GGGATTCTGGTTGAACCTCCTACAAGTAGTACTTCGTCGATATCTGTTGCCTTTAGGCCTGCATCGCTGAGGGCTTTGCGGCAAGGCTCAACGGTTCTCTGTATGAGTGAGTCGCAGAGTTGTTCAAATTTTGCTCTGGTGAGGGTCTTTACAAGGTGTTTTGGAACTCCGTCCACAGGCATTATGTATGGGAGGTTTATCTCGCTTGATGTCTGGCTTGAGAGCTCAATTTTTGCCTTCTCTGCTGCCTCTTTTAGCCTTTGAAGGGCCATTGGATCTTTACGAAGGTCAAGGCCGCTGTTTTCGTTTTTGAATTCATCTGCCAGCCAGTCAATGATCATCTGGTCAAAGTCGTCTCCGCCAAGGTGTGTATCACCATTTGTTGATTTTACCTCAAATACGCCATCGCCCAATTCTAGAATTGATATATCGAATGTTCCACCACCTAGGTCAAACACTGCTACCTTCATATCTCTGTGCATCTTATCAAGTCCGTATGCAAGGGCTGCTGCGGTAGGCTCGTTGATGATCCTCTTCACCTTAAGTCCGGCGATTTCGCCTGCCTCTTTAGTGGCTTGTCTTTGTGAGTCGCTGAAATATGCGGGAACTGTGATTACTGCTTCTGTAACCTCTTGTCCTAGATAGTCTTCTGCGGTCTTCTTCATCTTTTGAAGGATTATTGCAGATATCTCTTGTGGTGTGTAGAGTCTTCCGTCAATATTTACACGTGGTGTGTTGTTGTCACCTTTCTCTACTTTATAAGGAACTCTGCCCACCTCTTGTGAAACGCGGTCAAAGGTTTCACCCATAAATCTCTTAATAGAGAAGATGGTTCTGGTTGGGTTTGTGATTGCTTGTCTCTTTGCAGGGTCGCCGATTTTTCTCTCGCCGTTGTCTGCAAATGCAACTATTGATGGTGTTGTTCTTTTGCCTTCACTGTTGATTATTACTGCGGGCTCATTTCCTTCCATCACTGCTACGCAGGAGTTGGTTGTGCCCAAGTCAATTCCAATTATTTTTCCCATATTATATATATTTTTTAATTGTTTGCATTTTATTTAGTGGCTCTACCCGGTGGGGTTTGCCTCAATACATCTAACATTGTGCCAATAGTCAAAAACTGACAAGGTGTCAGAGGGTATTGCTAATTCTATAATTATTTGTCTAGATTTGCACATCAAAATTTAAATAGATTATGTCAACAGAAGGGAAGGAGAGGGTAATTACCACCAGAAAGCTCCTGGAGATGAAGCGTAGAGGAGAGAGGATCTCAATGCTTACCGCTTACGACTATACAATGGCCAGAATCATTGATGAGGCTGGCATTGATGTTATTCTTGTGGGTGACTCGGCTGCTAATGTTATGGCGGGGCACGAAACAACTTTACCCATTACTCTTGATCAGATGATATACCACGCTCAGAGTGTGGCAAGGGCAGTGAGCAATCCCCTGGTGGTGGTGGATATGCCTTTCGGCACATATCAGGGTAACCCTGTGGAGGCTGTCTCCAGTGCAATAAGGATTATGAAGGAGGCTGAAGCCGATGCTCTTAAAGTGGAGGGTGGATATGAGGTGATGGACTCTATCGTGAAGATTCTATCAACGGGGATTCCGGTGATGGGCCATTTGGGCCTTACTCCTCAATCTATCCATAAATTTGGTACATATGCCGTTAGGGCTAAGGAGAGTGCGGAGGCGGAGAGGCTTTTGGCCGATGCAAGGGCTCTTCAGGAGGCGGGTTGTTTTGCATTGGTGCTGGAGAAGATTCCTGCTGAGTTGGCCGAGAGGGTGGCGAAGGAGCTGGAGATTCCTGTGATAGGGATAGGAGCGGGAGGGGGAGTTGATGGGCAGGTATTGGTTTTCCACGATATGGTGGGGCTAAATAACGAGTTTTCTCCTCGGTTTTTGAGAAGGTATCTGAATCTCCACGATGAGATTCTTAATGCGGTAAAATTGTATATTGACGATATAAAGGAGGGGGATTTCCCGGGACCAGATGAACAGTATTGAAAAATTGGATATTCTTTTTGAAGATAACCACATTATTGTGGTGAATAAATTTCCCGGCGAAATTGTGCAGGGGGACAAAACGGGGGATACTCCGTTAAGTGAAATTGTGGCCGGGTTTATTGCCCGCCGGGATGCTAAGCCGGGCGCGGCATTTATTGGTGTACCTCACAGGTTGGACAGGCCGGTTAGTGGTATTGCTATATTTGCCAAGACCTCCAAGGCTCTTGAACGTCTGAATGAGATGTTCAGAAACGGAGAAATCGAGAAGAGGTATTGGGCTATCACAGCTCAGCGACCTCCAAAGGAGGCGGGTGAGCTAGTGCACTTCCTTTACAGAAACGAAAAGCAGAATAAATCCTACGCATACGAAAGAGAGCGTAATGGTTCAAAAGAGGCAAAGCTAAGGTACTCGCTTATAGCCGCAAGTGACAGATATTCACTAATTGAGGTTGAGCTTCTTACAGGTCGCCATCACCAAATCAGATCTCAACTCTCCACAATTGGATGCCCAATTAAAGGAGATCTTAAATATGGCGCACCACGCTCAAACAGAGATGGTAGCATCTCGCTTCACTCCCGAAGCGTTAAATTTATCCATCCCGTAAAAAAAGTGGAGGTAAGTATTATTGCCCCACCACCAAAAGATCCCCTCTGGGACTTTTTTACAAAAGCTGTAGAGAATAGAAGAGGCTAGTATCTCAGTTTGGATCTTGCCTGATTTTGCTTTTCCATTTCCCGAATTTGGGTAGAGGAGACATCAAGGTAGGGGGCGTTGATTAGTTTAACGCCGTAATGGGAGCATAGCGCGGCATTATTGTCGATTGCAGCCTCAGACCGCCGTGGGTAAACCCACACCTCAAATTCCTCCAGAAGTTCTCGCCAAGAATACCATTTTTCGATTATCTCCAGATTGTCCGAGCCAATAATTAATATATGCTCAACTCCAGGCTCTATCTCACGAAATTTTCGAAGCGTATTAATTGTGTAGAGAGGCTCCTCCATCGAGAACTCAATATCAGAAAC
>JAQVRQ010000125.1 GCA_028700975.1 Bacteroidales bacterium
AAATGAAAAAATTCGAATACAAGATTGAGGATTAATTCATAAATGAAAAACTAAGTTTTCTTAAGTAATGATAAATCACGATTTAATGAAGTTTAAGCAGGGTTAAATGAAATCTAATAAGAACTATTCTTTTTCTACGGTCCTAGAGGCCTCCTCCAGATTTCCAACCCTTCTGAATTTCGACGACTTTCTTTTTCCAAAACGATATTGAAAACTGACAGATATTTTTCTTGTTGCAGAAGATGTAATTAGATAAAAGCTCTCTAAATCATTTGTGTTTAGATCAATTTTATTGTCTCTTGTGTTTAAGATATCACTCCAGTTAAGTGTTAATGTTCCTTGGTTTTTGAACAAACTCTTTTTTAAACCGATACTTAAATCACCTTGCGGTCTAACTATATAATAACCAAAAGGCATCCCCGATTGGATCATCCCAGATATTTCAAATTTGAAATTTTTGGGTAACAACAATGTGGTCGTAAGAGAAGCGTTTTTAAATAATGAATTGCTTGTAAAGTTCTCTTCCTTATTAATTACACTAAATACACTAATATTTGCATTTATAATAAACCATTTAGCCAATGGTAGCTCAGATATTGAGATACCAGCTCCATAAAGAGATTGACTACCAAAATTCTCCCAGATAAGAAGCTTCTCACCTGATTCAGAATTAAAATATGGATTTTCAATTATTGATCCATCAATAATTTGCCCTCCTAGCATTAAAGAGTAGTGTCTCTTAAATCCAAAAGTTAAATTTACCATTTTACTATATTGAGGCATCAGATTAGGATTCCCTTCAACTGAATTGTGAGAATCAAGATAAATTCTAAAGGGATTCAACTGATAGTATTTAGGTCTTATTATTCTGTTTGAATAGGACAAACCAAATCTGACATCTTTATTAGGTGTGAAACCAATATAAGCTGTTGGAAAAACGTCAATATACGATTTCTTGGTTTTTGTTCCAGCACTAATCCAATCACCACTTGAGTTTGTATGCTCAGCCCTTAAACCTGCCTTAAAACTCCATTTATCATTAAATTGCCTTGCTAAGGAAAGATATGATGCATATATATCTTCTGTATACCCAAACGTATTGGTGAGGCTAGTATTATTTTCCCATACATTATCCATAAGATCTTCCCTTATCAGACTATTGTCGGTAATACTTCTTGCCCACTTAACTCCAGCTTCAAGTTTATATGATTTAATTATCAATTGTTCGTAATCAATTTTTGCAGAAATAATATCATATAGTTGGTCAGAATTTGTTCTGAATACAACTGGGTCCATTGACTGCACATTAGTTAAATCACTTAATTTATTCGTTTGATAGCTATTTAGTAAAGAATGATACCTGCCATAATCAGTATTAATGGTGAATTCCTGACCATCCTTAATCACATGGGTAAAGTTCAGATTAGCTGAATAAGTTTTGTATTGATCATCATTACTGATTGACGAGAGTGTCTCCTCAATTATATGACCATTTTTTGTAAGCAAATTATTTGTATAATCATCATTACTAAGCTCTTTTCCATCTTTAATATATCCAGTAAGATTTATTCCTATAATGTTACTCTTGTTAAAATTGTACTCAGAAGTTATTCTAATATTATGATAGCTTCTTTCTCCATCGATTAAAGAAGCTCCATCAAGAATAAAGCCATCACTTAGTGTTGCTTTAGATACTGTTTTACTGAAAGACTCATTATACCTTGGACTATATGTAATAGAGGTGTTGGATTTTTCACCTCTATAATTTAAATTTAATGTACCATCAGCACTGTTATAATTCCTTACATTATAAGGTGCTACAGAATAACCGGCTCTTACGTATCCATTAATACCTTTAATTAAATTCCTTTTGAGTTTTATGTTAATTATACCGCCAGATCCTGAGGCATCATATTTAGATGAAGGATGAGCCATTATCTCAATCTTATCAATAGTCGCTCCATCTGTACCAACTAAATACTGTTCGAGTTGCTGGCCACCCATATTTGATGGTCTTCCGTCTACAAAGATTTGGACAGCAGACCCATTAAGAAGGATGTTCCCGTTTGGATCAACCGATACTCCCGGTGATTTTTTAAGTAATTCAAGGCCATTGCTGCCTTGTGCGGAGGCCAGCTCTGATACATTAAAAATAAGCTTATCAATTTTTTGCTCAATAATTGGTCTGCGGGATGAAACCAATGCGCTTTTTAATGCGACTGAATTTAAAGCCAATTCAATATTACCAAAGTCATACTCACTAAAACCAGAAACAGGAGTAAAAAATAATGTAGTATCCCTGTATCCCATAAAAGATATATTGATTGAAGATGGATGAACTACTTCAGTATTAAAAATGAAACATCCATCATCATCTGCAATTGTGCCTGAGATGGTTTTATTCAGGCTGTCTCTGAGAATAATAGTTGCAAAAGGGAGAGAACTATTACTACCCTTTTCTACAACCTTCCCTCTGATAGATAACTCCTTACTTGAACTATATGCAGATATGGATGTAGTCAAACAGAGTAATAAAGCAATAAATTTTGTATTCATTTTTTGATAATTAGAATTGACTATACAAGACAAAACTATAACATGAATACATTTACAGATTATAAAATACCGCGAATGAGGAAATATTAGCGAGGATTACATGATTTTATGGTTTAAATAAAATTTGAAAGATTTTGGCACTATTCAGATATTGACAGAACAATAAAGATATCTTACTTACGGGCGAATTGCCCGCATTCAAATCCAATAAAATTATAATCCCGAAAATAGTTTTTTATTACATCAAAGAAAGAATGTTCTTGCATACGCAATAAGCAATAACAGTTAATCAATAAAAACTGTTTTTTATACGTAGTTGATTTTTGAGCCAATTTCCAAAAACCATTATTTATTGTGAGGGTTGTGAAACGATACAAATAAATTATCACAGTAAAATGGTTTTTGGATATTGTTTTTTTGATTACATATTAACCTCTGGCATTTGTTGCGATGATTTCTAACGAG
>JAQVRQ010000047.1 GCA_028700975.1 Bacteroidales bacterium
CCTCACTTTATTTTATCTTCACCAGTTGTAAAAGCCAGATTTGCAAAAATCTCAAATTCTTCACCAAATCTTGAAAGCTTACGCATAGGGTATAAAGCTCAATCAATTGAAGATATCGAGGAATTTGAGCGTCTTTGCTATAGCTCAGCAGAAAAATACGGCAACTTCAACAATCAGTGGGTAGATCTCTCTATGGTTGCCAGAGAGGTTCCTTACGATACACAGACCCTAGAGAAAGGGATGAGCTCAGGTAATTCCGTAGAGATAAAAGATTCAGTATATACATACTTGGTTTACTTTAATGATAAATTTCCTTCCGGATCCACAGCACCTTTTGAGTACTATCTACCGGAAATAAAGGAGACTATCTTAAGTAAAAGAAAACAGCAACTTGTGGCAGACCTTGAAAAAAATCTATTAAGAGATGCCATTGATAAGAACCATCTAAAAACAAACTTTAACAGAGAACAAAAATGAGAAGGATACTTAATGCCATCTTAATACTGGCTTTTACAGCCATTACTACAACTGCTTTTTCGCAGAAGTACAACAACGGGCTGGTAGACAAGACCATAGCCATTATTGGTAATGATATGATACAGCTCTCCTCTATTGAAGCAGAGGTTCAAATGATGATGGTTCAAGGAGTAACATCTGATCATAATATCAGATGCGAAATTCTTGAAGAGCTTCTAACAAATAAGCTACTTCTTACACAAGCCAGACTTGACAGTATAATGATTAGTGGTGAAAACATTGAAGCAGAGCTCAATAATAGAATTCAACAAGTACTAACCCAGTTAGGTGGAGAAAAGGCCCTTGAAGAGTATTTTAATAAACCACTCTTTAAATTAAGGCAAGAGTGGAGAGAGGCTATTCACGAACAACTTCTAACGCAAGAGATGCAAAGAAAGGTTGCTCAAGGAGCTCCTGAGCTAACACCATCAGATGTAGAGGCATTTTACAACAGAACTCCAAAAGATTCTCTTCCAATAATTTCAACACAATACCAGATAAAACAAATTGTGCTCTATCCTAATAAAGAGGCTGCAGTTCTTGCTGTAAAAGAGAGGCTGCTTGAATTTAGAGAGAGAGTAATGAAAGGAGAGAAATTTTCAAATCTAGCAACTATTTACTCTCAAGATCCCGGAAGTGCTATTAAAGGAGGAGAATTGAGAATGGCATCCAAGCAGCTGTATTGGCCTGCCTTTTCTGATGCAGCAATGTCTCTTAAACCAGGACAAGTGTCTCAAATAGTAGAAACTCCTGATGGATTTCACCTAATCCAACTCATAGAGAGAGATGGAGATATGTTTAATGCAAGACACATTCTTCTCAAACCTCTTTATACAAGTGAAGACAGAACAACAGCTTTTTCAAAACTTGACAGCATCCGCACTAAAATATTATCTGACAGTCTAAATTTTGAGACAGCCGCTTTTAGATTCTCACAGGACCCTAAGACCTATATAAATGGTGGGATGATGGCAGAAGAGATGTCAGGCTCATCCTTTTTTGAAAAGGACCTTCTTAAACCTGAAGATTATGCTATTATTAAGGATATGAAGGTTGGTGATATCTCTGAACCTTTTGAATCTACAGATAATGAAGGGAGAAGTGGCAATACAGTATATAAAATTATGAAGCTCGAAAAAATTATCCCTTCTCACGTTGCTGCTTTCAAGGATGATTTTAACATTCTCCTCAACGAAGCAAAAAATCAAGCAGCCCTAAAAGAGATAGACAATTTTATTTCAAAAAGGCAAGAGAGTACCTTTATTAGAATAGATCCTATGTTCAGAGGATGTCCATTTAAAAGAGAGGGCTGGATAAAATAATGTTTACGCATTTTCTGACTGTAGCTGCGATTGCCCTTTTAGGGCAGGTTACACCGGCAGATACATCGGCCGGCAGAAAACTCGTAAGGCTTATAAATGCAGAATCTGCACAGCTTATTGAACGGGAAGGTATAAACTATAGGAAAGTTACAGGCCCTGCTCATTTTCTACACAACGATACCTATATTATTTGCGATTCAGCCATATGGAACGTTGAAAAGAACGTTGTAGATGCAATGGGAAATGTTCAGGTTATTCAAAACGAAACTCTCCTCTACAGCGATAAAATTCATTATGTAGCAGATAGCTCTCTTGCAAAAGTAAGAGGAAATCTTGTACAACTTGTGGACAAAGAGAGCAATACTCTTAGAACACATTTTCTTGACTTTCACACCAGAGATAGTGTCGCAAGGTTTTTTCGCGGCGGAAGTATGAGAAATAAAGATGGAGCAATCATTGAGAGCAGTAATGGAATATATGAATCCAAAATCAAGCGCTTCAAATTTTTAAATAACGTTGAGATGGAATCTGACTCAACTCTTATTAAAGCAGATTCCCTGGAATATCACACAGAAATAAGTAAGGCATTTTTCTTAGGCCAAACTCACGTATGGCAAGACACAGTTTATCTCAGAGCTAATAGTGGCTGGTACGAAAAAGATACCGAGAGGTATCTATTTTCAAATAATGCCTATATACTAACAAAGGAACAAGAGGTGTGGGCAGATACAATTTATTATGATAAAAGAGTTGAAATTGCAGATCTAAGTAATAATATCCAGGTTGTGGATACAATCCAAAAGGTTATGTTCTTTGCAGACAAAGGGAAATACACAAAAGATCCCCTTAACGTTGTGTTGTACCAAAACCCGTCAATGGCATATTATTCAATTAGCGAGAATGTAAGCGACACACTTTTTCTTTCAGCAGATACCCTAAAATACTACACCAGACCTATAGGGGAGCTGGATTCTGCATTTGTTGCGACATCAAAAAACAGATATATTGAATCCAAGAAAGATCCTCTTGAGACCCTAATTGAGAATGTTAAAAAAGAAAGAAAGGCTCAACAGCTTCAAAATAGTCTCCCTGAAAAAGAGGTAAAACCGGCCAAACAACCCTCTGATTCATTAGAAAATAAAATCATAAAGGAGGAGATCACTCCTGAAATAGAATCTCCGGACAGTGATACAACAACGATTAGATTTGCACTTGCTTATCATAATGTTAAAGTTTTTAGAGGTGATATGCAGGCACGATCAGACTCTCTCACCTTTAATTCAATAGACTCTATTGCCAGAATGTTTGTCAACCCAATAATGTGGAATGAGGGGAGTCAATTTACTGCTGACAGCATACAGTTTGTTCTTTCCGGGAAAAAACTATCAAAATCTGAGCTTATGTCCAATGCATACTATATATCAAAGGAGGACTCACTCTATTTTAATCAAATCAAAAGTACAGATATGATTGGCTTCTTCAATGAAAATAAGCTATCACGATTCGACGCTTTAGGAGGAGCAACACTTCTGTTTTTTCTAGCTGAAGATAGTGTTATAACAATGATGAATGAGAAGGAGTGCAAATTTCTCAGCGCAGCTATTGATAGTGGAAAACTCTCCAGAGTAAAATATTTTGATGGAATTAAAAGCGACCTATTCCCCTTAGTATCAATTGAAAAAGGGAAGGATAAACTTAAAGGATTTATTTGGAGAGAGAACGAGAGGCCTGTTACAAGATTTGATGTATGTGACAGATTAGTTAGACCCACGGAAAATGAGAAAACAATTAGGATTGAAAAACCACTGTTTCCAAACACAAGACGATTCTTCCCTATAACAGAACAGGCCGGATTATCATCCGACCTGCCCAATAATCAAAGTTCATTTGAGAAATCATCCCTACCATATATTCAGCGGTAGACCATGCATTTTCTTTCTAGCCTGCTCCTTAACCTCTTCAATAATATGAGGGTTATCAATATTGGATAGCACCTTGTCAACAAGCTCCACAATAAATGGCATATCCTTCTCAACAAGACCTCTTGAAGTAACAGCAGGAGTACCTACTCTTATACCTGAAGTCTGAAACGGAGAACGGCTATCAAAAGGAACCATATTTTTATTAACAGTAATATCTGCTGTTACCAGAATTTTTTCAGCCACTTTGCCGGTAAGATCAGGAAACTTACTTCTAAGATCTATTAGCATTAAATGATTATCTGTCCCTCCGGAAACAACTTTATACCCCTTTTCAATAAAGGCATTAGACATTGCTGCAGCATTTTTTTGAACCTGAAGCTGATAATTCTTAAACTCCGGCTGAAGGGCCTCAAAGAAAGAGACAGCTTTTGCAGCTATACAATGTTCAAGCGGGCCACCCTGAATTCCGGGGAAAACACTTGAATTAAGCACAGCAGACATTAACTTTATCTCACCCTTAGGTGTCTTTATTCCAAATGGATTTGGAAAATCCTTGCCCATCAGAATGATTCCACCTCTTGGCCCTCTTAGGGTTTTATGAGTTGTAGATGTTACAATGTGAGCGTGTTTTACTGGATTATCAAGTAATCCGGCAGCAATAAGCCCTGCAGGGTGAGCCATATCCACCATTAAAATTGCACCAATCTTGTCTGCAATTGATCTCATCCTTGCCCAGTCCCACTCTCTTGAATATGCAGATGCACCCCCAACTATGAGTTTTGGTTTATGCTCCAAAGCCTTCCTCTCCATATCATCATAGTCAACTCTGCCAGTCTCTTCGTTTAACTGGTATGCAATTGCATTATACCACATTCCGGACATATTCACAGGAGAGCCATGAGTTAGGTGTCCACCGTGAGCAAGATCTAATCCCATAAATGTGTCACCCGGCTTTAAACAGGCCATAAAGACAGCCATATTCGCCTGAGCTCCTGAGTGCGGCTGAACATTTGCATATTCTGCCTCAAAAAGTTGACAGATTCTATCTATAGCAAGCTGTTCAACCAAGTCAACAATTTCACATCCACCATAATATCTTGCACCGGGATATCCCTCTGCATATTTGTTTGTTAAGACAGAGCCAAGAGCAGAAAGAACCTGTGGTGTAACAAAGTTCTCAGATGCAATAAGCTCAATGCCGTGCAACTGACGATTCTCCTCTTTTTTTATCAACTCGGATATTTGAAGATCTTGTTTCATTTTGTTATAATTTGCTAATAAAATGCAGTTGAAATAGTCTTCAAAGGTACAAAATATTTCCTCTTAATTACTTTTTATTTACTTTTTTAGGGTTATCAGAATCACTCCATTTTTACCCTTTTCGCCAAATTTTTTAAGTGCAACTTCCCCTTTTAGAACTTTAATTGATTCTATATTTTTAGGATTAATGTCATTTAACTCTACCTTTTCCTGGAGAGCACCATCTATTACATAAAGAGGCTTTGCATCAGTATCAGACATTTTAACAACAACCTTTTCAACAACTTTAACATCATCCTCCCCCCTTTTCTCTGAATATTTTGTAGTAATAATTATAATACCATCCTTTGCTATGCCACCATATTGCTCAATTGCCTTCTCCCCCTTTAATACTCTTACCTCGCTGATATCATCCGGATCAATTTGGTTAATCATCTCTTTATCTTTTTGTACTCCGTCCACAAAGACAATTACATTAGTAGTATCACCAGATTTAGCATTGAATCTTGCCACCTTAACACCCTCATTAACCTCCTTCAATATTGTGTCGTTATTGGAAACAAATACCTTTACACTCGTTTGAGTTTTGATTGTATCACTCTGAATAAAATCAGTAACTTTGACCTCTGAGACAGGTGCAAGAACCGTAGATACCTCTTCAGTTGCAAATGCGACAACTGCAAACATAGATAGTGGCAGCAGGAATAATGCTTTAAGAGCTGCCTTTTTTTGAGATTTTTTCTTTGAAATCATTGTAATTCTATTTTTAAGTTTACTGTGATTAAAGCTGTTGGCCATAGAGTAGAGCCTGTCGCCAACAGCTTTTTTAATTAATAATAATTGATATTTTTTTGCATCGATGCCATTTTTTATAACCGACTCATCTGCTTGGTATTCGTGAATGTTTTGCAACTCACGCTTTAACAGATAAGCAGCCGGATTGAACCAGTGAATTATCTTCACTGCCTCTGCAAGAATAAGATCTAAAGAGTGTCTATTATAAATATGAGCAAGCTCGTGTGTTACTATTTCATCTCCGCTCTCCATATAATCTCTGCCAGAGATTACAATAAATTTCATCCAAGAGAAAGGTGCCTGAACTTTATCGTGAATAATAAGAGTAATGCCACCTGTGAGAGATGATTTTTGTGAATCTTTTTGTCTGAGCATTTTAATCATCTGTACAAAAGAGATAAGAGCTTTTCCAAATGCGGTAATAACACCAACAAAGTAAATAACCAAAATCCAGATAAGAACCGATGGAGTAGCTGACGGAGCCTCCTCTACAACATTATTTGAGTTTGCCATAGCAAGCAAAGCCTCAATATTTAGAGCCATCCCAGAATATGGAGTTTCACTTCCAACAGAAATATTAATAAAGGGGAGTATAAGTGATAAAGCAAACAGTACAACAATTATATATCTGTTAAATCTGTATAACGTATCTTTACTGAGCGCTACCATATAAAAAAGGTAGAATACTGCAAGGCAGAGAGATGATTTAAGAATATAGACAAATAGATCTCCCATAGCTATTTCGCTTTATTAGTTTTCTCAACCTTTTCAATTAGCCCTCTAAGCTCATCAATAGATATCTCCTCCTCCTCAATAAGAGATGAGACTACACCGAGGTAAGAGTTTTTAAAATATTTACTCACCACACCCTTAAGTGCTCCTCTTTGATAATTCACTTTAGATATAACAGGATAATACTGATATGTGTTCCCATAAGAGTTATGATATAGAAATCCTTTATCTTCCAAAGCTCTAACTATTGTTGAGAGAGTGTTAAAATGCGGTTTGGGATCATCATATAATTCCAGCAACTCTCTTACAAACATTTTATCTCTGGACCAAAAATGGTTCATCACCTCTTCCTCTTTTGCAGTTAGTCTCTGCATATTTATCAAATCTGATTTCATCTTTAATTAAGCCTCCCTTTATAATATATCTATACAAATATAACTACATAATTTAGTTAAGCAACTATTTTTAATAGTTACCCAACTAAATTATATAGTTATTTTATTGCTAAACAACCTATATATCTATATGCGTGAAAATTACAGGACTTTAATTACCTGTATTAATAACTGGTTGTGCGGCCTCATCTGCGCATAATACAACCAATAAATTTGATACCATTCTAGCCTTCTCATCCTTATCAAACTTAGCTACGCCTTCGCTATCAATTTTCTCCAATGCCATTTTCACCATTGAGACTGCCCCTTCAACAATTTTCTCACGTGCGGCAATAACAGCTGAGGCTTGTTGTCTTCTAAGCATCACAGCAGCAATTTCAGGAGCATAGGCCAGATAGTTAATTCTTGCCTCTGAAATCTCAATTCCAGCCATAGCTAGTCTATTATTAAGCTCAATTACAAGCTTCTGATTTATTTCATCTCCAGCCCCTCTCAATGTAAGATCTTCACTTTCAGAATCGTTATTATCATATGAATACAGACCGGCTACTTGTCTTAGTGCAGCATCTGACTGAACCTTAACAAAATTTTCAAAAGCGTTCATTCTGCTACCAACTGATGGTATAACTGTCATTGATGGATCTCCCTTTGCAGAATTAGTCGATGCCATTGTCTGAGCATCAATTTCAAACATCGCCTTGTACGTATCTTTAAGTTTCCATACTAAAACAAGACCTATCATTATTGGATTTCCAGCTTTATCATTCACTTTAATTGGCTTAACATCAAGATTACGGGCTCTTAATGAGAGCCGTTTCTTTGTCATAAAGGGATTTGTCCAGAAAAAACCTGTCTCTTTAAAAGTCCCTTTATAGTTTCCAAAAAAGACCATTACTCTAGCCTCATTGGGTTCCAGCTGGAAGAATCCGCCCCATATTATCAAGCTTTTAATTATTCCAACTATACCCAATAGAATATATAAGATACTAAGTGAACTACACATTATCAGTAATACAACTGATCCAGCAAGTAGAATAAAATTGAGTATGAGCATTAGAAACCCACTCATCTTAAAACCATTAAACGGAATTTCTTTCATTAGTTAATTTTTTAAAACAGATAAACAAGAAATAAAAAGGGGTGCCTACTATAATAGACACCCCCTGTATTAAATTCGAAGAACTAATTAGTTCTCAACAATAACAACTCTATTAAGTACTGGCTTTCCAAAAGGCTCATCTTTGTCACCTTTAGCGATAACCTCAAGTTGGCTTGGACTTACACCAAATTTGTTTACAAGAATATCATAAACCTTGTTTGCACGTCTTTCACTTAATACTTGATTGAATCTAGAAGTTCCGGTTGCTTTGTCTGCAGATCCCTGAATTTTGAACTTCTTACCTGACTTCTTAATAATGTCAGCAGCATAACCAAGATTAATAATCTCTTTATCTGTTAGGTCAGCTTTACCAATTTGGAAGAATACTGCCAATGGAGAAATAATATATTCAGGTTCCGGCTGAACTACTTGTGCTTTTCTAGCTTTTTCTGCTGCTAATTCATCAGCAATGCGTCTTGCATTTGCATCTTTCTCTGACAGTTGCTTCTCTAAAGAAGCTATACGATTATTGTATGGAGTATAGTCTGCTGGCTCAACTTTAACATAACGCTCAAAGTCTCTTCTTGGGAATTTATAGCTAAGTCCAACACTAGCTGTACTCATTCCTTCCCATCTGCTTCCTCTTGAAATACCATCAAACGACTCGTTAACAATTAGGTGTCTGAACTCTACATTAAGATCTAGAGCGCTTGAAAGACGAATCTTGTTTAACAAACCTACTGTTAGACCAAGTTCATTGTTAACCTTCTTAGCTGGATTCCAATCTTTAACATTAGAGGCTCTTGCCCATCCAAAACCAGCAAAAGGAACAAAATCCCAAGTTCTGTCAGATCTGTAACCTCCTATTGAATTAGAGATATTCCATAAAACATCTCCGTGAAGATTCATAACATTGAACTTTTCAACAAGATAACCATCTTGGTTAATAGGTGCATCTGAAGAGATGAAAGCATTGTCTCCAGGATAATAGTAAAGCTTACCCTTAGCTCTGATACCTGCATATTGTAAACGAACTCCCAAAGATGGGGTTATCCATTTGCCAACTGAAAGATCAAGCGCAGGAGAAAGTCTCTCTTGAAGTTCCATTTTGTTGTCGTACTCGCTGAAATAGAGGTTTACACCACCCCCTACAGAGATAAACCAATTATCCCAAAAGCCATTTGTAAGGTATGGCCCTCTCTTATTTTCCTGTTGGCCGAACACCGAAACAGCAAACATCAGCAAAACCAGTGTAAAAAATGTTCTTTTCATAGTGATTTGAATTATATTATGTCCAGTTAATCAATCATAAATATAAACCTAAAAATCAGAAAAATGAAATAATTCTACTCTCCGACCTTTCGATTTGCCATATGTTTAGAACGCAAATCTACATAAAGTGTTCATATCTTGTGCAAAAATAGTAAAAAAATTATTAAAACAATATTTTGAACAAAAAAAGAGGCCCTCATACGGAGAGCCTCTCTTTTTTGATTATTAAGATTTTACTCTTCGCCTACGATTTCAATCTTGATATTTGCTTTAATATCTTTGTAAATCTTTACAACAGCATCGTAAATACCAATCTCTTTGATATTTGACTCACCGGTTATTGTAATACTCCTGCGATCAACATCAAAACCAAGGGTTGATAAAACCTCTCCTACTTGAATATTGTTAACAGAACCAAAAATCTTTCCGGTCGAACTTACCTTTGTAGCTAGTTTAACCTGAGTTCCCTCAAGTTTAGCAGCAAGTGCAGTTGCATCCTCGCGAAGTTTAGCCTCCTTATGAGCTCTTTGTCTCAAATTCTCTGCGTGTACCTTTTTTGCCGAAGACGTAGCCATTATTGCAAAGCCTTGGGGAATCAGATAATTTGACGCATATCCGTTGCGAACCACTACGATATCGTCCTTGTGGCCGAGATTCGGAACATCTTGTTTTAGTATTATCTCCATTATTTTTATCTCCTTAGCTTATTTCAATAAATCTGTTACATATGGAAGCAAAGCAAGATGTCTTGCACGCTTTACTGCTTGTGAAACTTTCTTTTGGAACTTAAGTGAAGTTCCAGTAAGACGACGAGGAAGAATCTTTCCTTGTTCGTTTAGAAATCTCTTAAGGAATTCAGCATCCTTATAGTCTACATATTTAATACCTGCCTTTTTAAAACGGCAGTATTTTTTCTTCTTAACCTCAACTGTTGGAGGGTTCAGATAGCGAATTTCGTTATTTGCCGGATTTGCCATTGTCTATTCCTCCTTAGTTTTTAGATTCTGATTTGTTTGCTCTTCTTCTCTCTGAATATGCGATAGCATGTTTTTCCATCGCAAATGTAAGGAAGCGAATAATCCTTTCATCTCTTCTGTACTGGATTTCCAGTTTTGCAATAAATGTTGGATCTGCCTTAAACTCTATCAAATGATAAAATCCAGTAGTTTTTTTCTGAATGGGATATGCCAGTTTCTTTAGGCCCCAGTCCTCTTCGTGCACAATCTCGCCGCCATTATCAACGATGAAATCGTGGTACTTCTTTACCGCTTCCTTTATCTGTACATCAGATAAAACGGGAGTTGAAATGAAAACGGTTTCGTAATGATTCATACTCTTTGTTTATAAATTATTATTTAAAAAAATGGGCTGCAAATATATGTATTATTTTGCAGCCCACCAACTATTTTTTCACAGGTGCCTTCTCAAGGACCTTAACTACATAATCCCACCATTTTTCAACAGTTTCAATATTAACTCTCTCATCTGGTGAGTGAGGTGAGCGGATTGTAGGGCCACAAGAGATCATATCCCAATTTGAATATATTCCTCCAAGAATACCACACTCAAGCCCTGCGTGAATAGCTTTAACCTCAGGCTCTTTACCATAAAGATCATTATAAACAACCTTCATTGCGCCAAGGATGTCTGAATCCATATTTGGCTTCCAGCCCGGATAACCCCCTGAGAATTTAACTTCAGCCCCGGCAAGTTTAAATACTGATGCAAGAGATTGTGCCAAAATTTCCTTTGCAGAATCTACGGAACTTCTCATCAAGCATTTCACCTGAATTGTTCCATTTTCAGATTTTACTATCGCAAGATTATTGGATGTTTCTACAAGTCCAGGCATAGCATCGCTCATTCTTTCTACTCCATTTGGACATCCGTAAACCGCCAAAACTGCGTTTTGAGCTGTCTTAGCATCTATCAATTCCGAAGGCAATTCCGCAGACTCTAGAACAATATTAAGATCTGGTTCGTGAGCGGATAACTCAGATTTTATTTCTGCAAGATGCCTTGCAACCAGCTCTTTAGCAGCCTTTTCATTTGATGAAGCCATTGCTAAATGAGCAAAAGCCTCTCTTGGAATTGCATTTCTAAGACTTCCTCCCTCTATAGAAGCAATCCTTGCACCAAACTCCTCGATGAGAGGAAGAAGCAATCTAACCATCGTTTTATTAGCGTTACCCCTTCCAAGAATAATATCCATTCCTGAGTGACCTCCTTTGAGGCCGGTAATTGAAAGCTTATATCCAGATAGCCCCTCAGGTGTTTTTTCTGATTTATAGCTGAAAATTGCTGTTGCATCAAGGCCACCTGCACATCCAACATAAAGTTCGCCCTCATCCTCAGAATCAAGGTTAATAAGGATATCTCCTTTAAGAATTCCCGGCTGCAACATTCTTGCTCCAGTCATTCCTGTCTCCTCGTCAACAGTGAAAAGGGCTTCAACAGGGCCGTGAACAAGATCTTTTGCCTCTAAAACAGCCATTGCGACAGCTAGTCCCATTCCGTTATCTGCACCCAGTGTAGTACCGGTTGCATATACCCAACCATCTACAACCCTTGGCTGAATAGGATCCTTCTCAAAATCGTGAACTTTATCACTATTTTTTTGAGGTACCATATCGATATGGGCCTGCAAAATAATCCCCTTTCTGTTTTCCATCCCCGGTGTAGCCGGCTTTCTTATAATAATGTTACCAATACCATCTTTTATTGTCTCAAGACCTAGGTCCTTTCCAAATTTCTCAAGGAAAAGAATCGCTTTCTCCTCTTTTTTTGATGGTCTTGGAATTTGAGTAAGAGAATAGAAATGCTTCCATACTC
>JAQVRQ010000048.1 GCA_028700975.1 Bacteroidales bacterium
AGCTCTGTTACTCTAGGAAGACCTCCGGTGATGTCACCTGATTTACCAATGGCTCTTGGTATCTTAACAAGAATATCTCCTGCTTTAACCTTTTGACCATTTTCAACCATTATATGAGCTCCTACTGGAAGGTTATATTGCTTGAGTTCAATTTTATCTTCAAGTATCTTAATTGTAGGATTCTTAGATTTATCTCTTGACTCAATAATAACTTTCTCTTTGTGAAGAGAGTACTCATCTGCTGCCTCTTCTCTATATGTAACACCTTCGATAAGAGAGTCAAATACAGCTTTACCATCGGTTTCTGCAATGGTAACTGCGTTATATGCATCCCATTCGCAAATCATATCGCCTTTCTTTACCAGATCACCATCTTTCATATAGAGAGTTGCTCCATATGGTACGTTGTGATTGTAAAGTGCGATTCCTGTGTTAACATCAATAATTCTCATTTCGGCTGTACGACCTATGACAATTACCTGTTTTTCACCGAGCTGATTTGTTTTGGTTAGAGTACGAAGCTCTTCAAATTCAAGGCGACCTTCATATCTTGCAACTATCTCATTCTCTGAAGCAATGCTAGATGCAGTACCTCCGACGTGGAATGTACGCAGTGTAAGCTGAGTACCAGGTTCACCAATAGATTGAGCGGCGATTACTCCCACTACTTCACCTTTTTCAACCATTCTGCCGGTTGCAAGATTTCTTCCGTAGCATTTAGCGCAAACACCTTTTCTTGATTCACAGGTAAGTACTGAGCGGATTTCCACGTGCTCAATAGGAAGAGATTGAATAAGTTCTGCAATCTCCTCAGTTATCTGTTCTCCGGCATCAATTATCTTCTCTCCTGTTAAAGGATTGTAGATATCGTGTACGGATGTCCTTCCGAGAATTCTTTCGAAGAGTGATTCAACAATTTCGTCCTTGTTCTTAATTGCAGTAGCAACCAGACCTCTGAGAGTACCGCAATCGTTTTCGTTGATAATTACATCGTGAGAAACATCCACTAGACGACGGGTTAGATATCCTGCGTCTGCAGTTTTAAGTGCGGTATCTGCAAGACCTTTACGAGCACCATGTGTTGAAATAAAATACTCTAGAACGGAAAGACCCTCTTTAAAGTTAGAGAGAATTGGATTCTCAATAATTTCAGCTGAAGATGCTCCTGACTTCTGAGGCTTTGCCATAAGTCCCCTCATACCGGAGAGCTGACGAATCTGCTCTTTAGAACCACGGGCACCTGAGTGAAGCATCATATAAACCGGGTTGAATCCCTGTTTGTCAGTTGCTATCCTCTTTTCAACAATATTTGTAAGTTTTGAATTTGTTGTAGTCCAAATGTCAATAATCTGATTATAACGCTCATTGTTGGTGATAAGACCATTATTGTATGAGAACATAATGTTCTCAACCTGCTTGTATCCATCTTCAATAAGTGTCTGTTTCTCTTCAGGAACAATAACATCTTCAAGGTTAAATGAGAGTCCGCCCTTGAACGCCATTGTATATCCTATCTCTTTGATATCATCAAGAAACTGAGCTGTTCTGGCTACTCCGGAGACCTTAAGTACATAACTGATGATATCTCTCAAAGATTTCTTTGTAAGAATCTCATTGATGTAACCAACCTCTTCCGGAACAACTTGGTTGAAGAGTATCCTTCCCACTGTGGTTTTTTTCATTTCAAAACCTTGTGAAAGATCACTCATAACTTTTGGTAGCCTAACCTCAATTTCCGCGTGAAGATCAACGCTCTTCTCATTGTAGCCAATGATAACCTCTTCCGGTCCGTAGAATCTTCTTCCTTCACCTTTTGCATTAGTTCTAATCTTGGTAATATAGTACAGACCAAGCACCATATCTTGTGATGGTACGGTGATAGGGGCTCCGTTTGCAGGATTAAGGATGTTGTGAGAACCAAGCATTAGGAGTTGTGCTTCTAATATAGCTGCATTTCCTAATGGAAGGTGAACTGCCATCTGGTCACCATCAAAGTCTGCATTAAACGCAGTACAAGAGAGTGGGTGGAGTTGAATTGCTTTTCCCTCAATTAGTTTTGGCTGGAATGCTTGTATACCAAGTCTGTGTAGGGTAGGGGCACGGTTTAGCATAACCGGGTGTCCCTTCATAACATTCTCCAGAATATCCCAAATTACAGGATCTTTTCTGTCTACAATTTTCTTAGCAGATTTTACAGTCTTAACAATACCGCGTTCGATAAGCTTGCGGATAACAAATGGCTTAAATAGTTCAGCAGCCATATCTTTAGGAAGTCCGCATTCGTGCATCTTAAGTTCAGGTCCAACAACAATTACGGAACGAGCAGAATAGTCTACCCTCTTACCAAGAAGATTCTGACGGAATCTACCCTGTTTTCCTTTTAATGAATCTGAAAGTGATTTAAGAGTACGGTTAGCTTCAGTTTTAACCGCATTTGATTTACGAGAGTTGTCAAACAATGAGTCAACTGCCTCTTGAAGCATTCTCTTCTCATTTCTGAGGATAACTTCAGGAGCTTTAATCTCGATAAGTCTCTTAAGACGGTTATTTCTTATAATTACTCTTCTGTAGAGGTCATTAAGGTCAGATGTAGCAAAACGTCCTCCGTCAAGTGGAACTAACGGACGAAGCTCTGGTGGAATCACAGGAATAACTTTAAGAACCATCCATTCAGGATTGTTTACCTCTCTTGATTCACGGAATGCTTCAACAACACTTAATCTCTTAAGTGCTTCTGCTTTTCTCTGTTGTGAAGTTTCGTTTTCAGTTTTATGACGAAGTTCATATGATAGCTCATCAAGTTTTATCCTGCTGAGCATCTTTAGAATAGCCTCGGCACCCATACCGGCGATGAACTTGTTAGGGTCATCGTCCTCCAGCATAGAGTTCTCTTTTGGCAGCTTGTCAAGTAACTCCAGGTATTCGTCTTCATTAAGGAAGTCGTTTGTTTTTACTCCATCCTGAGCCAAAACTCCGGGCTGGATAACAACATACCTTTCATAATAAACAATTGCCTCGAGTTTCTTGGAAGGGATTCCAAGAAGATAACCTATCTTATTTGGTGTAGAGCGGAAGTACCAGATGTGGGCAACAGGTACTGTAAGTGAAATGTGCCCCATCCTCTCCCGTCTAACTTTTTTCTCTGTAACCTCAACACCGCAACGGTCGCAGATTATACCGCGATAACGGATTCTCTTGTATTTACCGCAATGACATTCATAGTCCTTGTATGGACCGAATATGCGTTCACAGAAGAGTCCATCTCTCTCCGGTTTATACGTACGATAGTTAACAGTTTCCGGCTTGAGCACTTCCCCAGAAGACCTCTCAAGAATCTCCTCAGGAGATGCAAGACCAATGGAAATTTGGCTGAAATTGCTCTTTACCTTTATCTCTTTTTTGAAAGACATATTATTCTCTTTTCAAATGTTCTAATACTTATTTATGATCAGTCAAGATTGACGCTTAGTCCCAGACCGCGAAGTTCATGGAGAAGCACATTTAGAGATTCCGGTATACCCGGTTGAGGCATCGCCTCTCCCTTAACAATTGCTTCATATGCTCTTGATCGGCCCGTAACATCATCGGACTTGATTGTGAGAATTTCCTGAAGGATATTTGCTGCACCAAAAGCCTCCAGTGCCCATACCTCCATCTCTCCAAAGCGCTGTCCTCCAAATTGAGCCTTTCCTCCCAACGGTTGCTGGGTAATAAGGGAATAAGGTCCAATTGAACGAGCGTGCATCTTGTCGTCAACCATATGCCCCAGTTTGAGCATATATATAATACCTACTGTGGCCGGCTGATCAAAAAGATCACCGGTGCCTCCGTCTCTAAGATAGGTTTTACCAAACTTAGGAACTCCGGCTTTGTCTGTTTCAGCAGTAATTTCATCAAGAGTTGCGCCATCAAAGATAGGTGTGCTGTATTTTTGGCCCAATTTCTGACCAGCCCATCCAAGAACTGTTTCATAAATCTGACCCAGGTTCATACGAGAAGGCACACCAAGTGGGTTAAGCACTATATCTACAATAGAGCCATCTTCCAGGAAAGGCATATCTTCATCACGTACCACTTTGGCAACAATACCCTTGTTTCCGTGTCTTCCGGCCATTTTATCACCCACTCGCACCTTGCGTTTCTTAGCAATGTATACCTTAGCAAGTTGCATAATGCCTGTTGGAAGTTCATCACCTATAGTGAGGTTGTATTTAATCCTCTTTAACTCTGCATCAAACTCCTTATGTGCAATAAGGTAATTATTGATTAGCTGCTTAATTAGAGAGTTAGTGTTTTTGTCAGTTGTCCATTTTGTAGGATTAATATTTTCATATGAAAGTGCATTTAATGCCTCATATGTAAATGTTTGATCCTTTGTGATAAGCTCAACTCCGTATAGATCGCTTACTCCATTTGAAGCTTTGTTTGCGAGCAACTCCATAAGCTTATTTAGGAAGGTCTGACGAAGTGCAGCAGCTTTTCTGTCAAAATTCTCTTCTGCCTGTTGCAGTTGATTCTTTGACGTTGTTTTACCACGCTTGGAATTCTCCTTAGCAACTTTTGAGAATAATCTCTTATCTATAACAGTTCCTCTTAAAGATGGAGAGGCTTTTAAAGATGCATCCTTTACATCACCCGCTTTATCTCCAAAAATTGCACGAAGCAATTTCTCCTCCGGTGAAGGATCGCTCTCTCCTTTAGGGGTTATCTTACCAATAAGAATGTCTCCCGGTTCAACATTGGCACCAATGCGGATAATTCCATTCTCATCAAGGTCTTTTGTAGCCTCTTCACTGACATTTGGAATGTCTGATGTAAGCTCCTCCATACCTCTCTTGGTATCGCGCACCTCCATTATATACTCATCAACGTGAATTGATGTAAATACATCCTCTCTAAGAAGTCTTTCAGAAAGAACAATAGCATCCTCAAAGTTGTACCCTTTCCAAGGCATAAACGCAACCTTTAGGTTTCTACCCAGTGCCAAATCTCCGCCCTGAGTTGCATACCCTTCAGTCATTACCTGGCCGGTATTAACTTTATCTCCCTTTTTAACTATTGGCTTGAGAGTTATTGATGTATTCTGGTTTGTTTTTCTAAAAAGTGGAAGTTTATAAACTGTTATATCCGGGTCAAAGCTTATAAATCTTTCGTTTTCTGTCATTTCGTATTTGACGTGAATTTCACGGGCATCTACGTAAACAACCTCACCTTTTCCTCTTGCGACAATCTGAGTTCTTGAGTCTTTTACAACAGGTCCCTCTAACCCTGTACCAACAATAGGTGATTCAGGACGAATAAGCGGAACTGCCTGACGCATCATATTGGATCCCATAAGGGCACGGTTTGCGTCGTCGTGTTCAAGAAACGGAATGAGTGATGCAGCTATGGAGGCAATTTGGTTTGGAGAGACATCAACAAGGTCAACCTTTAATTTGTCAACAACAGGATAATCTGCTTCGTAACGACATTTAATCCTCTCATCTGTGATTAGTCCCTCTTCAGAAATATGTACGTTAGCCTGTGCAACCATCTTCTGCTCTTCATCCTCTGCACTCATATATATACAACCTTTTAAAGTCATATCTACAAATCCATCTACAACTTTTCTGTAAGGAGTCTCAATGAAGCCCAGATCATTAATCTTTGCATATACGCAAAGAGATGATATCAGTCCAATGTTTGGTCCCTCAGGAGTCTCAATAGGACAAAGCCTTCCGTAGTGAGTATAGTGAACGTCCCTTACCTCAAAACCTGCACGGTCTCTTGAAAGACCTCCAGGGCCCAGGGCAGAGAGTCTTCTCTTATGGGTCATCTCAGCAAGAGGATTTGTCTGGTCCATAAACTGAGATAGCTGGCTTGATCCAAAGAAGGAGTTGATAACTGATGAGAGAGTCTTTGCGTTGATAAGGTCAATTGGATAGAAGACCTCATTATCGCGAACATTCATCCTCTCTCTTATAGTTCTTGCCATTCTTGAAAGACCTACGCTAAATTGGTTTGCAAGTTGCTCGCCAACAGTTCTTATGCGTCTGTTACTCAAGTGGTCAATATCATCAACTATAGCCTTTGAGTTAATAAGCTGTATCAGGTAACGGATGATTTCAATTATATCCTGTTTTGTAAGTACTCTGGTCTCATCAGGAATATTGAGGTTAAGTTTGTGGTTTAGCCTGTATCTTCCTACCTCTCCCAGGTCATATCTTTTATCTGAGAAGAAGAGTTTGTCAATTACATCACGGGCTGTTGCCTCATCTGCAGGCTCAGAGTTTCTAAGCTGACGATATGTATAATAGACAGCCTCTTTGCCTGTGTTGCAGACATCCTTCTGCAGAGTATTTGCAATTATTGCGAAATCATTAAGATTAACATCCTCTTTATGAATGAGTATTGTTCCTACACCTGATTCAAGTATCTCCTCTATGTGTTCTTCTTCCAGTACAGTCTCGCGCTCAAGAATCACTCTTACTCTTTCAATGTATACAACCTCTCCTGTATCTTCATCCACAAAGTCTTCGTTCCAGGAAGTGAGAACCTTGGCGGCCAATTTACTGCCAACACACTTCTTGAGATTTGTTTTTGTAACCTTTACTTCGTTTGCCAGACCAAAGATGTCTAGAATCTCTTTGTCGCTTTCGTATCCTATTGCACGAAGCAAGGTAGTTACCGGTAATTTCTTTTTCCGGTCAATATATGCATACATAACATTGTTAATGTCAGTAGCAAACTCTATCCACGATCCTTTGAAAGGGATTATACGTGCAGAGTATAGTTTTGTGCCATTGGCGTGGAGACTCTGTCCAAAGAAAACGCCAGGCGAACGGTGGAGCTGGGAAACAATCACTCTCTCCGAACCGTTGATAACGAATGTCCCGCGAGGGGTCATATAAGGAATGGTTCCAAGATAAACATCTTGGATCATTGTTTCAAAATCCTCGTGTGTTGGGTCTGTACAGTAGAGCTTTAACTTAGCCTTGAGAGGGACACTATATGTTAGACCTCTGTCCAGGCACTCTTCCAGAGAGTATCTTGGAGGGTCGATGAAATAGTCAATAAATTCAAGTACAAAGCTATTACGGGTATCCGTAATAGGGAATATCTCCTGAAATACTTTGTAGAGACCTTCATTTTTCCTGTTTTCCGGGGTTGTGTCGAGTTGGAAAAAATCTCTGAAAGATTTTAGCTGAACCTCAAGAAAATCTGGATAATCCAGAAGCGATTTTGAAGTCGCGAATGTAATCCGCTGATTAATATTTGTTTGCGACATTTTATTCGGATTGGTTGAAATTATGTTAAAATAACGACAAAAAGGTTTAGAGCCGTTTTGGGCTCTAAACCTGATATTGGTACCCGATCAACGGGATGTAGAGTTATTTAATCTCAACTTCTCCGCCTGCTTCTTCTAACTGAGCTTTTACTTGTTCTGCTTCGGCTTTAGATACTTTCTCCTTAATAGCCTTAGGAGCAGCATCAACTAGATCTTTAGCCTCTTTAAGACCAAGTCCTGTAATCTCCTTAACAACTTTAACTATCTGGAGTTTAGCCTGACCAGGTGACTTAAGAATAACATCAAATTGGGTTTGCTCTGCAACTTCAGCTGCTGCTGCTGCTGCCGGGCCGGCAACTGCTACTGCTGCAGCAGCAGGCTCAATGCCATACTCCTCTTTGAGGACTTTTGCCAATTCTTGTACATCTTTTACAGACAGGTTAACTAATTCTTCTGCAAATTTTTTGATATCTGCCATGGTTGTAAATATTTAAATGTTTTTAATTTTCTTTTGGTTACTCTTTTTCTGATAATGTCTTAACGATACCTGCAATCTTACCACCGCCACTTGATTCAAGTGCAGAGATAACGTTGCGAACAGGTGCCTGTAGAAGACCAATGATGTCTCCGATGAGTTCTTCACGAGACTTGATTGCTACTAGTGCGTCAAGCTGGTTTTCACCAACATAAGCACATTCCTGTACAAAAGCGCCTTTTAATACCGGCTTGCCATGTTTTTTACCAAACTCTTTAATGAGTTTTGCAGGTGTATTTACAACCTCTGTAAACATAACAGCAGTAGGACCTTCCAGTATAGGGAAGAGCAGCTCAACTTCTTCATTGCTCTTTATTTCAAGAGCTTTGCGAAGTAGGGTGTTCTTTACAACAACCAGTTTTATTTGTTTCTCGAAGCAAGTACGGCGCAATAGGGCTGTTTTCTCGGCGTTAAGGCCTGAGATATCTGCCAGATAGAAATCAGGTGTTTTCTCAAGTTGCGCTGCCAAGCTTTCAATAATCTGTGTTTTTTCTTCTTTTCTCATAAAACAAATTTATTATTCAGCAGCACTAAACGACTTGCTATCGATATTTATACCGGGACTCATTGTAGAAGAGATAAAAATACTCTTTACATAGGTACCTTTTAGCGCCTGAGGTTTTAGTTTCATAACTGTGTTGATAAATTCGATAGCATTCTCCGCAAGATGGTGAGGATCAAATGAAACCTTACCAACTGAAGCGTGGATAATACCTTGTTTGTCAACTTTAAAGTCAATCTTACCAGCCTTTACCTCTTTAACAGCCTGTGCAATATCCATTGTTACAGTACCTGTTTTAGGGTTTGGCATCAAACCACGAGGGCCGAGGATACGACCAATGGCTCCAATCTTGGCCATAACAGATGGTGTACAGATAATAACATCCACATCGGTCCAGCCGCCTTTTATCTTTTCGATATAGTCGTCTAGTCCTACATGGTCTGCACCAGCCTCTTTTGCTTCGTTCTCTTTGTCAGGAGTACAAAGCACAAGTACACGAACGGTTTTACCTGTTCCGTGAGGAAGAGTAACCACGCCGCGGACCATTTGATTGGCCTTACGTGGATCTACACCAAGGCGCATAGCTACATCTACCGAAGCATCGAATTTTGTAAAGGAGATCTCCTTTACAAGATTGCAAGCCTCTAGAAGTTTGTATTGCTTCTCAGGATCAACCTTTGCGTATACTATTTTTTGATTTTTTGTCAGCTTACTCATTTTCGCAGGATTTTTTAAATTACATCTTCAGGAAATGTGCCAGTAACATTGATACCCATACTACGTGCA
The DNA here is from genome assembly GCA_028700975.1 of Bacteroidales bacterium. Classification (GTDB taxonomy): domain Bacteria; phylum Bacteroidota; class Bacteroidia; order Bacteroidales; family UBA932; genus Bact-08. Next base: position 9,091 of record JAQVRQ010000048.1, read on the forward strand.
GTTCCGGCTACCATTGTCATAGCAGACTTCATAGTGAACGCATTCATATCCGGCATCTTGTCTGTAGCTATTTCACGGATCTGCTCCCAAGTCACTGAGCCTACCTTCTTCCTGTTTGGTTCTGCAGAACCGCTTTGGATTTTGGCAGCCTCTTTCAACTGAACAGCCACTGGTGGTTGCTTTACAATAAATGTAAATGACTTATCGCTGAAAACAGTGATAATGACAGGCAGAACTTTACCGGCCTTATCCTGGGTGCGGGCATTAAACTGCTTGCAGAAATCCATTATATTCACTCCTTTAGAACCGAGAGCCGGCCCTACAGGTGGGGAGGGATTCGCTGCACCGCCTTTAATCTGCAATTTAATGAGTGCGGCAACTTCTTTAGCCATAATTAATGATTTTTTATTCTTTTACTACTTGAACAAAATTTAACTCCAGGAGAGTCTTTCTTCCAAAAATTTTCACCATTACTTTCACCTTCTTCTTGTCTTCATCTATCTCTTCAACAGTTCCGTCAAAACCATTGAAAGGACCATCAACAACTTTAACGGCTTCCCCAATGATGAAAGGTGTAATGTTCTCTTCCTCCATATCTGCAAGTTCGTCAACCTTTCCTAAGATGCGGTTAACCTCGGCCTGGCGGAGAGGCACAGGATTATTATCCTTTGATGCCTTGTCTGTCAGAAAACCTGAAACGTGGGGGATATCGCGTAAGATATGCTGAATTTCCGGAGTTAGAATTGCCTCAACAAGAATGTACCCCGGAAAGAAAATTCTATCCGTTGAGACCTTCTTGCCATTTTTTACTTGGTAGACCTTCTCAGTAGGAATGAGGACCTGAAAAATTCTGTCCTCCAGTTTGAGTCTTTTTATTTCTACCTCAATATACTCTTTGGCTTTCTTCTCTTTTCCACCGGCAGCTCTTACGACATACCAATTTTTGGCGATTTCACTCATAATTAGTACAACATATTGTAAATGGTTGTCATAATGTTCCTGAAACCAAAGTCCATAACAAAAATGACCCCGGCAAAGATAAGAGATGCAACCATAACTACTATGGCTGAATTCTGAAGCTGTGCCCAAGTAGGCCAGCTAACTTTGTTTACCAATTCGGTGTACGATTCCTGAAGATATAACTTTATCTTGTTCATCTTTTTTTGATTGTCGGCCTTTGCAGTTTGGAAGCTTCTGCATTAACCGGATTGTTAAAAACCGACGCGTAACCATCGGTTTTGCAGGGGCAGAGAGATTCGAACTCCCATCAACGGTTTTGGAGACCGCTATTCTACCCTTGAACTATGCCCCTAGATAAAGTTAGCCACCTTTGGTAGGGTGACTAACTCTCTGTTGTATGTAATTAGTCGATGATCTCAGTAACCTGACCAGCACCAACTGTACGTCCACCTTCACGGATAGCGAAACGAAGACCAATGTTGAGAGCTACAGGGTAGATAAGCTCAACTGTAATAGTAACGTTATCGCCAGGCATAACCATCTTAGTTCCTTCAGGTAGCATAATCTCACCTGTAACATCCAGTGTACGGATAAAGAACTGAGGACGATATTTATCGTGGAATGGAGTGTGACGACCACCTTCATCTTTCTTAAGAACGTAGATCTCAGCTTTAAACTTCTTGTGAGGAGTTATTGTGTTAGGTCTTGCAATAACCTGGCCACGCTTGATCTCTTTTTTGTCAATACCACGGAGAAGAAGACCTACGTTATCACCGGCTTCACCTCTGTCTAGTATTTTACGGAACATTTCAACACCTGTAACGGTTGATTTCTTTGGCTCTTCACCAAGACCAATGATTTGAATCTCTTCACCGGTTTTGATAACACCTGTCTCAATACGACCAGTAGCAACTGTACCACGACCTGTGATTGAGAATACGTCCTCAACAGGCATAAGGAATGGCTTTTCGTTTTCACGTGGAGGAATTGGAATATATTCGTCAACAGAAGCCATAAGCTCCATAACTTTATCTTCCCACTGAGCATCTCCGTTAAGAGCACCAAGTGCTGAACCACGGATAACAGGAGCGTTATCACCGTCAAAATTATAGAAACTGAGAAGTTCACGAACCTCCATCTCAACGAGGTCAATCATCTCAGGGTCATCTACGATATCTACTTTATTAAGGAATACTACAATTCTAGGTACGTTTACCTGACGTGCAAGTAGGATGTGCTCGCGTGTTTGAGGCATAGGACCATCAGTTGCAGCAACAACAAGAATTGCACCGTCCATCTGAGCAGCACCAGTAACCATGTTTTTTACATAGTCGGCGTGACCAGGACAGTCAACGTGAGCATAGTGACGATGCTCAGTCTGATACTCAACGTGTGAAGTGTTAATAGTAATACCACGCTCTTTCTCTTCAGGAGCGTTGTCAATTGAGTCAAATGAGCGAACTTCAGAGAGACCTTTTCTAGCAAGCACCATTGTGATTGCAGCGGTCAGTGTGGTTTTTCCGTGGTCAACGTGGCCAATGGTGCCTATATTGACGTGCGGCTTGTCCCTTTTAAAAGTTTCTTTTGCCATAATAGTAAAATTAAATATTAATGAATTTATTACACACTTGTAGAGCCGGTGATGGGAATTGAACCCATGACCTCTTCCTTACCAAGGAAGCGCTCTACCTCTGAGCTACACTGGCTTACTAAGAGCGGAAGACGAGGTTCGAACCCGCGACCCTCAGCTTGGAAGGCTGATGCTCTACCGACTGAGCTACTTCCGCAAATAAAAAAAGTGGGGAGAGCAGGATTCGAACCTACGAAGGCGTAAGCCAGCAGATTTACAGTCTGCCCCAGTTGGCCACTTTGGTATCTCCCCATAAAACACAATCGTTCAAATAACTTTTCTTAGAGCCGATGGAGGGATTCGAACCCCCGACCAGCTGATTACAAATCAGCTGCTCTGGCCAACTGAGCTACATCGGCATTAATTGCTCATTCCCTTTCAAATTTAGGGACTGCAAAGATATAGGTTTTTGATTAATCTGCAAAAAAAAATGAAAAATTATTGAAGCC
>JAQVRQ010000126.1 GCA_028700975.1 Bacteroidales bacterium
AGATTGCATAGTGGTTCATCCCAACTTTACTCAATACAATCCCAAATCCCTGTCCCAACGCAGCCCCAATGCCAAGAAGCACCCCCTTCATAGGGAGGTGCAGCTCAACATCCGGTATCATTTTTTTCACAAAACTCTTTTTCTCCTTTTCGCAACAAGTGACAACAGCCATATGACTTGTACCTGCAATAGCTGTACCCTCTCCGTTTTTTGGAGCACTCCTCTTTAGAATTGAAATTCCTATACCAAACATTGTAACAGACATCCCAAGAAACCCCATTGGAGATAGCTTCTCACCCAAAAGAATCCACCCGAAAAGGGCTGCAAAAGGTGGAGCTAGAGTCATCAAAAGTTGAGAAAATCTTGCTGTTATAATTGTGTATGAATAGAAAAGACAGAGATCCCCAAAGACAAAGCCTACAAGTCCTGATAGTGACATCCAAAGCCAGGTCTTACCATCTGCTCCGGCAGGGAAAAATGAGCCAGTAGTAATCATCAGCATCCCTCCAAGAAGGAAGAAAGCAAAAACAAGTCTAAGCAAATTAACAGAGAGGGAGCCAATCCTCTTCCCTGCAAATTCAAAGAAAAGAGCGGTAAAAGTCCAGGAAACAGCTACCGCTATTGATATTAGTTCGCCAAAATATTGCATAATTAGCTTTTAGAGGTGCAAATGTACATATTTGTTTAAAATTATTACAAATATTCCTTATAGGCAGATAAATCAAGTAGCCCGTGGCCTGATAGGTTAAAAAGTATAACCTCTGACTTGCCAGATTCCTTCGCTTTTAGAGCCTCTCTCACAACTGCGGCTATTGCGTGGTTACTCTCCGGTGCGGGGATTATCCCCTCGCTCCTGGCAAAGAGGAGTCCAGCAGAAAATGCCTCGCTTTGCTCAATTGCAACGCTATCTATAAAACCCTCTCTCTTTAGGTGGCTGACCAATCGTCCACCTCCGTGATATCTTAATCCGGCTGCGTGAATCTGCTCAGGAGAGAAGTCGTGTCCAAGAGTAAACATTGGAATAAGCGGAGTTAGTCCTGCACTATCTCCAAAATCATACCTATACTCACCTTTTGTCAATTTGGGACAAGCTGCCGGCTCAGCTGCTATTGCCCTAATATTATGCCTGATAAACGGAAATGCTATACCAGCAAAGTTTGATCCACCCCCAAAACAGGCTATTATCTTATCCGGGCGCTCTCCCGCCATCTCCATCTGCTTCTCGGCCTCCAGACCAATTATCGATTGGTGAAGTAGTACGTGATCAAGCACACTTCCAAGCGTATATCTTGTGTTTGAGTTTTTTACAGCCATCTCAACAGCTTCAGAAATTGCAATTCCAAGACTACCCCTCTCTTCAGGAGATGATGCGCATAAACCTCTTCCATAATCTGTTATTTGCGAAGGTGAGGAGTGAACAGATGCACCATATGAGTTCATTAGAATTTTTCTGTATGGTTTTGCATCATAGCTCTGCCGAACCATAAATACATCTAATTCAAGACCAAAGTGGCTGCAAGCAATGCTCATAGCAGAACCCCACTGACCTGCACCTGTCTCGGTTGTTATTCTCTTTATACCCTCCTGTTTGTTATAATAGGCCTGCGCTATTGCCGTATTGAGTTTATGAGATCCTACAGGGCTTACGCTCTCGTTCTTAAAAAATATCTTTGCAGGAGTATCAAGTTCTCTCTCTAAACTATATGCTCTAACCAGAGGGGTTGGTCTGTACATTTTGTAAAGCTCCAACACCTCGTCCGGAATTTCGTGCCATCTATCATTTGAGAACTCCTGTCTAACAAGTTCCTTGGCAAAAAGTGCCTCCATCTCTTCTGGTTTCAAAGGCTCGTTATTTGACGGATTAAGCAGAGGATCCGGACTCTTTGCCAGATCTGCTTTAATGTTGTACCACATTTTTGGCACATCGCTCTCTTCAAGAATAAATTTTTTTCTCATAATGATAATGTTTGTTTAGTATAATAAAAAAAGGTCCGAAGCGTGAGCTCCGGACCTTGCATTTCCTTTAACGTATAATATCTCTATCATAAATATCTAGGTATAGCAGACGACTCACAAATCCTGTTTGATTTGTGCCACCACCATAACTGAGTATTTAAAATAGCTGTTATCACTTTTTAATTATTGTGAATCCTGTGCAAATCTATAAATTTTCTCTGAATACACAACGTAGCATTCGCTCTTTTCCGTTAATATCTGTTCTTAACTCAACATCGCAGAACTCCCTTTCCATAAAAAGTTCCGCAGTTTCTACTGCTTTCGCTTCGTTAAGCTCCATATATATAACACCTCCATCCTTTAATAGTACCTGAGCCCAATTTGCTAGAGATTTATAATATAACAGAGGATCTTTATCCGGGACAAAAAGGGCCAAATGTGGCTCATAATCTAATACGTTACTTTTCATAAGTACCTTTTCCGAGTCAAGCACATAAGGTGGATTGCTCACAATAATATCAAGAGACCCTCTTTTTATTAGTTTCTGGATAAGAGGACCGGTTAGTAAATCTGCTTCAAAGACAAGGGGAGTCTTAACAGTTGGTTTTTCTTTACGCTCTTCATTGCAAATCTTTTCTGAATTTTCACCAGATACCTCTATAGCAACTTTAGAGATATCCAGCATATAGACTTCAGAACCGGGTAGTTCACAAGCAAGAGTAGTACCAATACATCCGGAGCCGGAAGCTGCATCAAGAATTTTCATACCTACGCCAGAAGAGCTCTCTTTAATAATCCAGGAAATTAGCTCCTCGGTCTCTCCTCTGGGAATTAGAACTCCATCTTTAACTTTAAACTCCCTTCCATAGAACTCTTGAATGCCCATAACATATTGAAGAGGTCTGCCGGTTTTAAGCTCATCAACTACTCTCATAAGAGTTTCAAGAGAGGCTTTTTCAATAGATTTATCCGGCTCAGTGATATGTTCGTATGTGTTGAGATTGCAAATTTTGTTTAACAACCTAACTGC
>JAQVRQ010000049.1 GCA_028700975.1 Bacteroidales bacterium
TGGGTTGAGAGGTTGCGGTGTTGGGTGGGACGGACCTCCACGGGGTTGATTTGCAGGACGTTTTAAAACATAAATCACACAATATCAACAAAATACGATTTGCAACGCTGTCAAAATGAAGGCCATGGAGGTTCGTCCCACCCACTCCTGTTTAAATTTTCCATAAAAAAAAGGGGCTGACCATAATTGGTCAGCCCCTTTTTTGAAATAAGCAAAAAGTATTGCTATTAATGGAAAACTATTGCTGTCTGAATTTTGCAAATTCAATATCTTTCTCAGAACGTTTCTTGAAGTTTTCGTTTTCGTAAACTTTATTAAGCTGCTTGGCAACCTCAATCAATTCGCCTTTACGTGCATAAACAATAGCTCTCATATATGCTGCGTGAGGGCAGTCGTGTGTAAGTACAGGAAGTGCTTTATCCAGCTGGTTTGTAAGGATGTATGCAAGACCTTCGTTTGAGTCACCGGTTCCGGCTAGTTTGGCTGCAGCCTCTTTGTATCTTCCTTCAAAGATGTCAATGATTGCAGTGTTTTGCTTAGAGACTTTAAGGTCTGATTTAGCAAACATCTCAGATGCTTTCTTGTAATCTTTGTCACGAAGAGCAATTACACCTGCATTATTGTAGTAGAATTTGCTGCTCTTGTTGGAGATTTTTGCAAGAGCTGCTTTTGCTTCTGCAAGTTTGCCATTGTCTAAGTGAATAGCTGTAAGGTTGTTGTAAGCGCGGTCACAGTTGAATTTCTCACCTGCTTTTGTGTAAAGTTTAACCTTTGTAGGGTAATCGTTCACAAGAGTTGCTGCATAAAGCAGAGCCTCAACATCCATAATCTCAATATTGCTACTTGAAAGCTCAACAAGCTCCTCATCACTGTAATTTGTATAGTCTATATTAGCAATGAATCTTGCTCTGCGAAGTTCAGGAAGAATCTTATTTGCAAGAGTCTTGAATACGAATGACATATTCTTAATCTCTCTTTCACGAACAGCTGGATCTCCATACATTGAGAGAACGCGAAGGATAAGCTCTTTATCCTGAATATCAGATGCTGCTACAAGCTCCTGAAAACCTTCCCAGTCTTCTGAAACTGTAGTTACATTTACAGGTGCGTCAACAGGAGTCTTCTTTGTTATTTTATCAAAAGCGGCTTTAGCTGTCTCGCTTCTTTTGTCAGAAAGCTTTGTGTTAAGTTTTTCAGGACCATCCGGAGATGCGTAAGCAACTATGTTAGTCTCAACTACTTCTCTGCGCTCATCCTCTTTGATGCTTGCAAGGAATTTCTCAAACTCTTTAATCTCGTTTTTGGTAAGCTCTTTAGGACGAACTACGTGACTATTGATTGTGTAAAGAATTTGGGTCTCTTTCTTCTCTGAAATGATCTTTTTGTAATTGTCTTCTGTGTATGCTGTACTTCCGTATGCGTGTACAAGTTTGTAGGTGATGTTAGCACCATCTGCAACTTTGTATGGAGTAGGGAAGTCTAGCTTTTTAAGATCATTCCAAACTGCGATGCGTAGTTCCAGATGAGATTTCTCCATTCCGGGAACATATGCAAATTTTACGGTATTAGTAGCTTTTCCGCCGGCTACAGGAATTACATTGAAGTTATCTGTAATCTTCTCTCCCTGGAGCTTGTGTGCTGGAGCGACTGCTTCGCCTCCTTCATATACAAGTACAGGAACAACTTCAAGAATTGCTTTTGGGTGGAAGTAACCTTCCGGAAAAGTAAGGGTGTAGGAAGCTGTAATTTCATCAGCTACTACTTCGAGTACTTTTGGGTTGCCATCTACTCCCATGAGCACGGCATCTTTCGCCATTTTGGACGGATTGCTGCAGGAAACAACTGCAAAACCAATCAGTGCAAAAGAAAAAAGCTTAAGGAATTTCATTTTCATTATTGCGTTGTTTTGGTGTTAATTTCGTTTGCTATTCCGCAAAGATAAACAATTTTAACTATTTTTGCACCTATGGACTTGAGAAGTTTAAAGCAAAGATTTGATATTATCGGTAACAGTTCGTCACTAGATCTTGCTCTGGAGACAGCAGTACGGGTGGCCGGTACAGATCTCTCTGTTCTCATTACCGGTGAAAGTGGTGTTGGCAAGGAGGTTATTCCCCAGATTATCCACTCTTACAGCCCAAGGAAGCATAAAAAATATATTGCTGTTAACTGTGGTGCTATACCGGAAGGAACAATAGATTCTGAGCTTTTTGGTCACGAAAAGGGCGCTTTTACAGGAGCAGTGGAGACAAGAAAGGGTTATTTTGAAGTTGCAAATGAAGGAACCCTTTTTCTGGATGAGGTGGCCGAGCTTCCTCTCTCTACACAGGTGAGACTCTTGAGAGTTTTGCAGACAGGAGAGTTTATGAAAGTGGGATCATCAAAAGTTGAAAAAACAGATGTTAGAGTTGTTGCTGCAACCAACAAAAGCCTAATGAGGGCCATTGAGGCTGGAAAGTTCAGGGAGGATCTCTACTATAGGCTTAATACCGTCCCTATTTCAATTCCATCTTTAAGGGATAGAAAGGGTGATATTTACCTGCTTTTCCGTAAATTTGCGGTAGATTTTGCAGAGAAGTACAAGATGCCGGCTATAAGACTGACAGATAATGCCAGAATAATGCTGGAGTCATACAGGTGGCCGGGGAACATTAGACAACTTAAAAGTATTGCTGAACAAATTTCAGTAATTGAGCATAACAGAGAGATTGGGGCTGATGATTTAACAAGATATATTCCAAAAGAGGGGCCTGAGTTTCTACCGGTGAAGACAAATGAGAGTAATTCATCCGATTATCTTTCTGACAGAGATATTATCTTCAAAATTCTATATCAGCTTAGGCACGAGGTTGAGGAGCTTAAGAAGAGACTTGATATTAAGCAGGTAGACCAAGTTTCGCCGGTTCTTGATATCAATAAGAATTTTTCCAGAAGCGATGCTATTGTAGATTACGAAGAAGATGTTGTACTCTCTATACAGAATGTAAACTCGGAGCTAATTAAAAAGGCTCTTGAAAAACACGGAGGGAAACGAAAGCTGGCTGCTGCTGAATTGGGTATCTCCGAGAGAACATTATACAGAAAGATTAAGGAGCTTAATCTTGACCTTTGATTTAATATTATGAAGAGATCTCTATATATGATTATTGCGGCACTTTTTGCTTTTTCCTCCTGTGGTGTGTACTCATTTTCGGGCACATCCATAGCTCCGGATGTTACCTCTATTTCCGTAGCAAGGATTGAAAACAGAGCAATGAGGGTAAACCCTGCGCTAAGTAATCAGTTAACGGAGTCTCTTAAAGAGAAGTATCGCAAGCTTACAAAACTCTCAATAGAGGATATGAATGCAGACCTTGAGGTAGAGGGAGAGATTACTAACTATGAGATTACATCAATGGCTGTAACTGCAAATGAGGTCGCATCAATGAACAGATTAACAATAACCGTAAAAATCAGGTTCACAAATAAAAAGTACCCTAAAGAGGACTTTGACCGCTCTTTTGCTGAATTTGAGGACTACTCCTCATCAACTTCTCTGGATGCGGTGGAGGCTCGCCTTGTAGATGCCATTACAGAGAAACTTACTGAATCAATTTTCAATGCAACCGTTGCAAACTGGTAATAGTATGAATGATAATGATATTATAGCTCTTGAGCAACTAGTTGAGAAGTATCCCTGGTACTCTCTGGCACATCTTGAGCTTTACAAGAAATTTAGCGAACGTGGAGCTGAAGATCGCAACGCCTATCTTGAGAAGGCTGCTGCATTTGTACACTCCAGAGAGTTACTATTAGAAATTGCTCAAATTCACGAAGAACCGGATGATAACTCCTTTGAAACAGAGGAGCTGGTAGACGAGACTATTGAAAATGTTAAAGAAGATATTAAGGCGGTTGATGATGTAGTTGATAAGAGAGATGATGTAGTTGATAATATGGGTGATTTAGTCAATAAGATAGTTGATGGCTCAATTGATGATCACCTTGATTCTAAGCCTGTAATTGAGTCTGCAGAAAGGAGAAATGCCTCTGTACTGGATTATTCAGATGATGATTTTTTTGAGCTGATTCCGGAGGAGGGGGAGATTGTAGTGGCAGATAATCACCAGTATATGACTGGTGGTGACTATTTTTCAAGAAGGGATATGGAGGCTCTGGAACTGAATCAAGATGAGCCAATTGATAAATTCATCGTTGAAAAACCATCTCTTCTCAGAGGTAATACCTCCACGGCTGTGCCTGTCGCAATTGATGAGGCAGATAAATTTGAAGACTCCCGCTTCTACACAGAAACACTTGCAAGCATTTATGCAGAACAGGGGCTTGTAAAGATGGCTGTAGATGTCTATGCTAAACTTATTTTGCTATATCCGGAAAAAAGTGCTTACTTTGCGTCCCTTGTTAAAGAGTTAAAGACCAAACACAACATATAAGATTATGTATACAGCAATATCCATTATTATTGTAATCGCAAGCATCCTGCTTACTATTATAGTATTGGTACAGAACTCAAAAGGTGGCGGACTTGCAGCAAATTTTGCTCAAGGAAACCAGACTTTTGGAGTGCGTCAAACTGCAGATTTTCTTGAGAAAGCAACCTGGACTCTGGCAATAGGAATAATTGTTCTTTGCGTTCTTGCAACAGCATTTGTTTCAACAGGAAGCACAAATAGAGCAAACACAATTCAGCAAAGAATTGAGCAATCTGCACCGGTTCAGGGTCAACCTGAATTCCCGGTTCCGCAAACTCAAACACCTGCAGAAAACCAGGAAACTCCTCCAACTAACTAATAGTAGGGAATTTTTGTAAAAACTTTCTAACAGAATATCAGCCCGTTACATTTGTAGCGGGCCTTTTTTTGTAAAAAAATAGTACTATGTGATACAAGGTAATAAATAAAATACATATATTTGCAGTACCAAATTCTAAAATAAATAAAGTACTCGCAAATGAAAAAAGTGGTTACAGTAGGTATAGGTGGTAGATCTTTTGTAATAGACGAAGATGCCTATCAGAAATTAGAGCGCTATCTTGCAAGATTCCGTCAGAAGACGGGAGAGGGCAGTGAAGCGGTAGACATTATGGAGGATCTTGAGCAAAGAATTGCCGAACTCTTTTATGAAGAACTCTCAACAAAAGGAGAGGTGGTTAATATTTCAATGGTAAACAGGGTGATTTCTCAACTTGGTATGCCGGATGGCACGGCAGCAGAGGATAGCTCGGGCTTTGGAAGCGAATCCGCCCAGGATGGGGGTAATCAGACAGCTCATAAAAGGCTGTACAGAGATCCGGATAACAGAGTAATTGGTGGTGTATGTAGTGGATTGGGCCACTATTTAAACATCGATATGGTTTTGATTCGGGTAGTATTTGCAGTAAGTCTCTTCCTTGGAGGATTGGGATTCTGGGCCTATATTATATTCTGGATTGTGGCTCCTCAGGCTATGACTGCCGCTCAGAAATGTGAGATGAGAGGCCTTGCCGTAACTGCAGAGAATCTAAGAAAGGTGTCATCTTATAAATAGTAGAAATTATGTCAGATATTAATACAGATAATGTAAAATCACAAATGCGAAAAGGTGTTTTGGAGTACTGCATACTGAGTATTCTTAACAATAACGACGCATACGCATCTTCACTCATAGAAGAGTTGAAGGTGGCAAAGATGATAGTGGTTGAAGGGACCTTATACCCCCTTCTTACCAGGCAAAAAAATCAGGGATTGCTTAGTTACCGATGGGAGGAGTCTCCTCAGGGGCCGCCCAGGAAGTATTATTCCATAACAGAAAGAGGCAAAGAGTTGCTCTCTGAAATGGATGGAGCGTGGAGAGAACTTGTAGAGACTATTGATCTTATCAGAAACAAAAAAACTCAGTAAATATGAAAAAAGTTGTCAAAGTAAGTATAGGCAAAATGGCCTTCACTGTTGAAGAGGATGGATATTTAATCCTCAAAGGTTATCTGGAAGAGCTCAATGAACATTACAGAGGGATGCAGAATGGCAACGAGATTGTAGAGGGGATAGAGGAGAGAATTGCAGACCTTTTTCTTGAAAAGAGCGGTACAAGTTCTGTAATCTCTTCAGCTGTTGTTAGGGAGGTTATTACACTACTGGGAAGGCCAGAGGTAATTGATGAGGAGAGTAATGAAACCAATTATAGACGAAGAGTTAATTCTTCATTTGGAAGAGCAGAAAAAAGACTCTACAGGGATCCTGATAATAAGATGATTGGTGGTGTATGTTCAGGATTGGCTGCATATTTTAATATTGATATTGCAATAGTAAGGGTTATATTCCTGGTTCTTCTCTTCTTCTCCTGGATTCCTTTTGCTCTTGTACCTTTTGCCGGAATTCACGGAGCAGGCGGTTCATTTATTTTTATTGCTTACATAATAATGTGGATTGCCATTCCTGAGGCAAGGACCGTTAAACAGAAGTTTGCGATGAGGGGAGAGAAGCCGGACCTCTCAAATATTCAGAGAAATATTGAGAGAAGCGCCCATAGAGTAGGCCGGGATTTAAGAAGAGCCGGAAGAAACAGTACTCCGGTTATAAATGATTTTTTTAGGGTTATTTCTAAAATATTTGCTGTAATTCTGGTCCTTATTTCAATTGGTGGTATTCTTCTATTCTCTTTTCTATTCCTGGGTATAGAGATATTTAACGGGTTTATCCCTGCTAATATGATAGATTATATTGAGCTAGGACTAGAAAACACACTTTGGCTTAAAATATCAACACTTGCATTTCTGTTCCTTCCACTACTCGGTATGTTATATGGTGGAATACAAATCTTATTTGAGTTCAAAAACCCAAGATTCCGTCCGGGTCTCATTATGTTTATATTATGGATTATAGCAGGTTTTACATCTGCAACATTTGCAGTTAAAGCCTCAAGACCATATTGGGAGAGTGCAAGAGAGATCTCCGATGTTCCTCTAACTACAATGAGTGATACTCTATATTTGAGTCTTGAGTTTGACAACCCAATGCCGGAAAAGGATCTTATTATAGATGGTGATAAAGATGAGCTATTTATCTTCTGGGTAGATGATAGTGATAAAGAGAAGAGATTTGTTGTATTTCCCGAGATAAAAATTGAGAGAGATAGCGAATATGATTCAAAATATATGAAATTGAGAACTCACTCCTTTGGATATACTGGTGGTGAAGCTATGATGAAAGCACAAAGGAACCTGCCCTCTTTTGAAATGACAGATTCCTTAGTTACTATTCATCCCGACATTTATACCAAAAGTAAAAAATGGGACGGAACCAATAAGAGAATCACTCTCTATATTCCGGAGAATGTAAAAGTTATGTTAAAGGATCCTATTAGATTTGGATTTGATGGTGAGATAGAGATCCATAATGGGTTTAACTTTTCAAGACACCGAGCTCCTTACCGACCTTGGTAAAGGCTGCTATTGCTCTATCCAAATGCTCAGGCTCGTGTCCGGCACTTATTTGAATACGGATGCGGGCCTGTCCTTTTGGAACCACTGGGAAGTAGAATCCAATAACATATATTCCCTCTTCAAGCATTTTAGCTGCAAAATCCTGTGAGAGTTTTGCATCGTACAACATAAGCGCACAAATTGCAGACTGGGTAGGTTTGATATCAAATCCTGCTGCAACCATTTTATCTACAAAATATTTTGTGTTGTTGTGCAGTTTATCCTGAAGTTCGTTGGTCTTTGACATCATATTAAACATAGCAATTCCGGATGCGGCAACCATAGGTGGAATTGAGTTTGAGAAGAGGTAAGGCCTTGATCTCTGACGAAGCATTGAGATTATCTCTTTTTTGCCTGTTGTAAATCCACCAATTGCTCCTCCAAATGCTTTTCCAAGAGTTCCTGTTATTATCTCCACTTTTCCCCTTAAATCAAATAGCTCAGTTGTACCCCTGCCGGTTTCGCCTACAACACCAGCTGAATGCGATTCGTCAACCATAACCATTGCATTGTACTTTCCTGCCAGTTCGTATATTTTATCAAGCGGTGCAACATTTCCATCCATAGAGAAAACTCCGTCTGTAACAATAAGACGAAATCTTTGAGCCTGCGAAAGTTGAAGGCATTTTTCCAGCTCCTCCATATCTGCGTTAGCATATCTGTATCGCTGAGCTTTGCAGAGTCTTACTCCATCAATAATAGAGGCATGGTTTAGTGAGTCCGATATTATTGCGTCCTCCTCGCCTAAAAGAGGCTCAAATACTCCACCATTGGCATCAAAACAGGCGGCATATAGAATTGAATCCTCTGTTCCAAAGAATTCGGAAATTTTCTTTTCTAGTTCAATATGAAGATCCTGAGTGCCACAGATAAAGCGAACGCTTGACATTCCAAATCCGTGTGAGTCAAGAGCCTCTTTAGAGGCCTTTATTAGTTCCGCATTATTTGAGAGTCCAAGATAGTTATTGGCACAAAAATTGAGGACCTCCTGACCCGTGTTAACCTTTATAGAGGCTTGCTGAGGAGTTGTTATAATTCGCTCTCTTTTAAAAAGACCGGCTGAATCAATGCTCTCAAGTTCATTTGAGAGGAAGCTCTGAAAATCTTTATACATATTTCTGATTTTTAAAATAATTGCTACTTGTTATACAAAATTAACAAGTAAATAAGATTTTAAGAACAAAAAACCTAAAAACTATTTTGGTTTTATTAGTTTTCTATATACCTTTGCCGCCCCAATTATTATAATTATTGATTGAAATGAAAACTAAATAAATGGAACTAAGAGAAAGAATTATAGATGTTTCATCAGAGTTGTTTATGAGTAAAGGCTGCAAAAGCGTTACTATGGACGAGGTTGCTACTGCAAACGGTATCTCAAAACGCACTCTATACGAGCATTTTAAAGACAAAACAAATCTGCTTGATGAGTGTCTTTTAATGATGGAAGAGAAGATGAAAGAGGTTGGAGAGAGAGCATTTAACGGTTCGAAAAGTATAATTGAGCTGGTCTGTCTTGAACACGAAAATCAGACAGATATAATGATTAATATGCGAATAAGATTTTTTGATGAGCTTAAAAAGTATTATCCCGCACTTTATAACAAAATGTACAAGAGATTTACCGATTATCACAAAGTTACCACAAGAAAATTTCTTGAGCGAGGACAGGAAGAGGGGCTCTTTCTTAAAGGTATAGATATGGATCTTGTGGGGAAAATGGTATTTGAAATTGCAAGTATGATACAGAATTCAGAGATATTCTCCCTTGCGAATCATTCTAGGAAACAGCTTTTTAGAGAATCTATGGTTATGTACTTCAGGGGTATCTCCACTGAAGAGGGAATTAAATTGATTGATAAATATTTAAATATAAAAGGATGAAAGTTTTAGCAGTTGTTTTTATGTTACTTTCAGCTACGGCCTTAAGGGCCGCAGACTCTGCCGATACTCTCAGGTTGACGGTTGAGGAGGCACTAGAGGTTGCCCTGAGTGAAAACCTGAATATTAAAATTGCGGGAGCAGAACTTGAGAGAGTTGATTATCTCAAGCAAGAGAACTGGTATGCTTTATTACCATCTGTTGGTGCTTCAGGCCAGTATTCAAACAACATTATGAAGCCGGTCTTTTTCTCGGATTTCTTCCCTGGTGGAAAAATGGAGGTGGGTTCAAAGCATAGTTATACCATTTCCGGTACAGCTCAGTTGCCACTCTTCTCAATGGCTCTCTATAAAAATATCCAGATGACAGAGCTTGAGATAAAGGCGGCTCTTGAGTCTGCCAGAACTACCAAGCTGGATTTAATACAGCAGGTGAAAAATGGTTTTTATGGGATTGTGATGATGAAAGAGTCACTTGAGGTTCTGGAGCAGAGTTACACGAATGCTATGGAGAGTGCAGATAATATTAGAAAGATGTACGAGCAGGGCCTTGCAAGTGAATATGACAAAATTCGCTCCGAGGTTGCTGCAAGAAATATCTCTCCAACTTTGACTCAGGCGAGAAATGGTTTGGAACTGGCTAAGCTTCAGTTAAAGGTGCTTCTCTCTTTACCTCTCTCTCAAGAGATTGATGTTGTAGGAGACTTCGAACAATTCTCTGGTGTAATGCTTAACTACTCTGCCGGTTTCCACGATGTTGAGGAGAATAGCTCTCTTAAATCTTTGGATATTCAGCTTGAAAAGCTTAATAAGAGTTATGAACTCATCCGTTCACAGCGTCTTCCTGTCCTTGCGGGATTTGCAAATTACCAGATGCAGATGCAAAACGAGCAGTTCAATTTTGATAAGCCTTGGGCTAACTCTTTTGCAGTTGGCCTTTCGCTTCAGATTCCAATTTTCAATAAGCTATCTATATCGCTCAAAGAGAAACAGACTAAGGTGGGGATAAGGCAGCTTGAGTTCCAAAGAAAACTTTTAAAAGAGTCTCTAACCCTTACTGCACTCAATTCGGTAAATGAGATGAAGAGAGCCGGAGCACAACTAATCTCTGATAAGGAGGCTGTTGAGCAGGCAATGAAGGGTTATGAAATATCTAAGGTGAGATATAGCACAGGCGCCGGAACAGTTCTGGAGATGAATGATTCAGAGGTGGCTTTAACAAGGTCTAGGCTTAACTATACTCAAACTCTTTATGACTTTATAAAGGCAAAGAATGAATATGAAACGATTATTGGGAAAGAAAATCTTGAAAAATTATAATTATATAAATAATATGAAGAAAGCTACATTTTTAGTTGCACTAGGGCTTGTATTGTTCAGTGCTTGCAACTCCTCAGGTAATGCTGTTGTGGAGGAAAAAGAGGTACCTGTTGTGAAGGTAAGTGAGGCAAAAGAGGAGATGGTTAATCAGATAGCCGAATATACCGGTAATATTGAGCCCTTTGTGAAGAATAATATTTCCAGCTCTACAGCTCAGCGTGTGGAGAAAATTTTTGTTGAGGTGGGTACAAATGTTAAGAAGGGTCAACTTCTTGTGCAGATGGAGAATCTTAACTATGAAAACGCAATGATTCAGCTTGAAAATCTAAAGACAGATTTAGCAAGAACGGAGGCTTTATACAATGCCGGAGGTATATCTCAGCAGCAGTTTGAGCAATTGAAGACACAGGTGAAAGTTGCCGAGGAAAACATTGCAAATCTGGATAAGAATACCAAGCTTCTATCTCCAATAAACGGAGTTGTAACTGCTAGAAATTTTGATAACGGGGATCTGGCTGTTGGGCAGCCAATTCTAACAGTAATGCAGCTTCAGCCGGTTAAAATTATGATAGCTGTCTCTGAAGAGTATTACCCTGTAGTTAAAAACGGGACACCTGTTGAAATAACTCTTGATGTTTATGACGGAAGGAGATACTCCGGAAAGGTTAGTCTTATCTACCCTACAATTGATCCAATGACAAGAACATTTCAGGCTCAAGTGAGTATACCAAATCAAACTATGGAGATTCGTCCAGGTATGTTTGCAAGAGCAAAAGTTGAACTTGGTAGCAAGATGAGGGTGATTGTGCCGGATAAAGCTGTTATCAAACAGCAGGGAACAAATGATAAGTATGTATATGTTCTTGAGGGTGACATAGTAAAATTTGTTAAGATAGAGATGGGAAGAAGAGTTGGAACAAACTATGAAATCTTATCGGGACTTGAGGCTGGCCAGAAGGTGGTTGTAGCCGGAATGAATAATCTTATTGACAATGCTAAAGTGAGGGTGACCGATGGTGGAATGGACCTCTCTCTTTAATAACTAACAGAATTACAATATGAAAATATACGAAAGTGCAGTAAAGAAACCGGTTACTACGGCCCTGATATTTGTGGCTCTTGTAGTGCTGGGCCTTTTCTCCTTCTCAAGACTTTCCGTAGACCTCTATCCTGAAATTGAACTCAACGCCGTTACGGTGATGACCACATATTCCGGTGCGAGCACAATGGATATTGAACAGAATGTGACAAAAAGGCTTGAGACATCTCTCAGTACAGTGACAGACCT
>JAQVRQ010000050.1 GCA_028700975.1 Bacteroidales bacterium
ATAGAGGTGTCGGCAGATAAAATAACTCACAGGGACAGAGCTTATCAGAATGGAGATGGATTCCATTTGATGATTGGAAAACCTCAGCCGGATGCTCTTCCTACGGATGAATTCTATGTGTTGGCTTTTTCTCCAAATGAGGGTTGGAGCCATAAGATGGTGTGGTATTACAATGTGAATCTTGGGATGGCAAGACTTGGCTCAGAGACAAAATTTAAAACGGCTGAGATCAATGGTAAAATCTCTTTTGAGCTACTACTTCCATTGAGCGAGGTTTATCCATACAATCCACTCCTCTCTAGCGGAATTGGGTTTAACCTTTGTTTTGTTAAGGCGGTTGGACAGAGTGATAAGAGTCTCTTTTTTGTAAAAGATGATAATAGATTTCAGAGCGAACAGTCAAAGAGGAGATATGAAATTCTGGAATTTGAAGCCCCACAAAGTGGAGAATCAGGCTTAGCATTCAGGCCTGTTAAAAACACAATTACGGCGGGAGAGAGTTTACAACTAAGGATTTCTGGGTATAACAGCAAGGCTGTTGAGAAGAGTATAACAGTAAGAGTTCTCTCCGGAGAAAACTCAACTGTTGCGACCAAAACGGCAAAAGCCAATTTTAAAGCAGGGTTATCTGAAAGTTCACTTTCAATTGACACCAAATATCTTTTGCCGGGAGGATATAAAGTAAGGGTAGTGGTTGACAATATTAGTTTAGAAGATCAATATATATCTGTGCTTCCTGTTTTTGATTTTAACAAATGGAGAGAATCATTAACGAGCAGTCCAAATATTTTATCCCCTGGGAATTTTAATACTTTAATGTATTATATAAATAGTACAGAAAGTTTGATTCGCTCATTAAAGGATTATGAGAGTTCATACGATGCAAGAAGAAAGATTTCAGAGGTCAAGGAGTTTGTCGAATCATTTGAGAAAGGGGAGGATAAAATTGCGCAAATGCGTGGCTATAATAGAAGAGCATATAAAGTGAATGGAGGAGATGCTCTTTGCCCATATTCAGTCTATCTACCTGCCGACTACTCTCCTCAGAAGAGTTATCCACTTCTTGTCTATTTACACGGCAGTGGTGAGGACGACAGGGTTTTGTCAAGGACCTCTATCCTCCCGGATGGATTTATTATACTAGCACCGGGGGGAGCCGGGACATCAAACTGCTTTGCCACAGTAGATGCTCAGGAGGATATAAATAGGTCAATTTCAGATGTTATTGACAATTTCAACATAGACTCTACACGGATAATTCTAAGTGGTTTCTCAATGGGAGGTTATGGAGTGTACAGAACATATTGGGAGAATCCCTCTAGATATTGCGCAATAGCGATACTATCAGGGCATCCGGATTTAGCTAGAAAATGGGTGGATAAAAATGAAATAAACTTTCTGGAAGAGAGTAACCTCTCAAAATTTAAATCTGTCCCAATATTTATTTTTCACGGAAAGAATGATTTAAACTGCCCATTTGAACTTACAGAGAGAATTGTTGAAAAGCTTAGAGATATGGGTGCAAATATCTCTTTTGAGTCGGATAATTCTGGTCATAGCAGTATAAGCAGTGAGATAAAGGAGAAATATTATACTTGGCTATCCAATCTCTGAATTATTTTAACCATCTCTTCAGGAGTTAATTGCTGAGCGTTGCAAGAATTGTACTCTTCTGCCTGGCTATTTATAACGTCGCCTAAAGGAGCGATTTTTAAATAGAGTTTCCCGTTTCTGGAAATCTCCGTTGATTTTGATATCTCCTCCGCGGTTGCCATTGTTTCAAATAACTTTTCACCGGGACGTGCTCCGGTAACCTTTATCCTATCATTACGCTCTGTATCGCTTTTAACGCCGGAGTATAGCATAGCGCTCTCTGCAAGTAAACCTATTGAGGCAGATTTTGCCCTCTCAACAATAATCTCTCCGTTCTCACCCTTTTCGAGTGCAACAAGGGTCAAGTTGACTGCATCTTCTATTGTCATCATAAAGCGAGTCATTTTTGGATTTGTTACAGTAAGGCTCTTTCCCTCTTTTGCCTGTTTTACGAATAGTGGGATTACAGTCCCGGCAGAACCCATCAGGTTTCCAAATCTTACTATTGTGCATAAAGGCGATGATGATTTCTTACATTCGGCTAAAACCATCTTTTCCATAAGAGCTTTTGTGAGGCCCATTGTTCCCATTGGGAAGCAGGCCTTATCTGTACTTATAATTATTACCTTCTCAACTTCCGCCTCCTTTGCGGCATTAAGTATGTTAAGAGTTCCGTTGACATTTATATCAATAGCCTCTTGTGGATTTGATTCGCAATAGTGAACATCCTTAAGTGCAGCAGAGTGGATAATATAATGGGCTCCGTAGAGGGCTTTTTTTAGGGCAAATAAATCTCTTATATCTCCTTGCCATTTGTTGCCTGAGTTTCTGGAGAAAACTCTCACCTCGGCCGCTCCAAGTTCCATAAGTCTATTAACTATTACCTTTCCAAAAGAGCCGGCTCCGCCGGTCACCACAATTATTTTATCTTTAATCTTCATTCTTCAAATCTAAAAATAAAAATGCTTATTTTTATACTATTGTGTCTTGATTATTAACCTCAAAAAATTGAAATTATGAACTGGTATCTTAAGGTCTTAAGGCAGTATGCAGACTTCAACGGAAGGTCAAGAAGAACTGAATTTTGGATGTTTGTTATTATCAACATTATTATAGCAGCAATAGCGGCATTTGTTGATAGATTATTTGGTATTACTTTCAACTGTGGAGGAGATTTTGCTTATGCACCACAGGATATGTTTGGCCCTATTCACGGTCTCTATATGTTAATTATGTTGATTCCTACTCTGGCCGTAACTGTCCGCAGGTTGCACGACACTTCAAGGAGTGGATGGATGATTCTTGTTGCTCTTATTCCTGTAGTAGGAGGAATCTGGTTACTAATTCTTATGCTTATTGAAGGCACTCCCGGTGAAAATAAGTATGGATTTAATCCAAAAGAGTTAGTTTAGCTCCAAATTAAGTTTTATGAATTTTGAAGGAATTATCATTGGGATAGTAACATTTGTTATTATTGGAATTTTTCATCCGCTGGTAGTTAAATCTGAGTACTATTTAGGAAGGGCAAGTATATGGGTTTTCCTGATATCAGGAGTAGTATGCGTAGCCCTTTCCTTAATATCTGCTAATTTCACTATTTCTGCTCTTTTAGGCGTACTAGGATTTACCTGCCTTTGGAGTATAAAGGAGGTTATTGATCAGGAGAAGAGAGTAAAGGAGGGCCGATATCCCAAAAATCCTAGAAGGAAGTATTAAGCACCTAGATACTTAAGAAGCTCGTAAACGAGAAATACAGGCCAGATAATAGCTTTTAGAAAACCAAGTACACCCATCCAAAAGGTTGTTGCTGTCCCGATAAAATAGATTGCAGCCCCAATCAGGCCAAGTCCGTAAACTGCTCCGGAGGGTGCAGAGTGATAATTTTCATTTTTCATAGCGGGTTATAATTAAGTGATGCGATACAAATTTATAAATGATATTTGATTATATTTACACTACGTTAAAAACTTATGCTATGAAAAAGAGAATCGTCAATAATGTTTACTGGGTGGGTAAAAACGACTGGGAACTCAGACAGTTTCACGGGTATGAATACTCAACACACAAGGGTTCGAGCTATAACTCTTATTTGATACAAGAGGAGAAGACAGTTTTGATAGATACTGTTTTTCAGCCATTTTCAAAGGAGTTTATTGATAATCTTGCGAAAGAAATTGATCTGAAGAGTATTGACTATATTATTATGAATCACGCAGAGCCGGATCATAGCGGGGCAATTTCTGAATTGCTGAGACTGATTCCGGGGACACCTGTCTATTGTACAGAGAACGGTGTTAAATCGCTGAAGGGGCAGTTCCACGGAGAGTGGAATTTTAAAACTGTTAAAACAGGTGACAAATTAGATTTAGGTAACGGAAAGGAGCTGATTTTTATTCAGGCTCCAATGTTACACTGGCCGGACAGTATGTTCTGCTATCTTACAAAGGATAATATTCTTTTCAGCAACGATGCATTTGGGCAGCACTTTTGCACTGAGTTGCTTTTCAATGACCTTGTAAACCAGTCTGAGTTATATCAGGAGGCGATAAAATACTACGCAAATATTCTGACTCCGTTTAGCCCCCTTGTTTTGAAGAAGATTGATGAAGTTCTTAAGTTCAACCTTCCTGTTGACTTTATATGTCCAAGTCACGGAGTGATATGGAGAGATAATCCGGCTCAGATAATCCATAAATATGTGGAGTGGGCTTCTGCATATCAGGAGAACCAAATTACAATAGTCTATGAGACAATGTACAATGGAACAAGATCAATTGCAGAGAGTATAGTTAAAGGGATAAATTCAGAAGATCAGGTGGTTGATATTAAGTTATACAATATTGCAACAAATGACCTCAATGATATTATTACAGAGATATTTAAATCAAAAGCTGTGTTTATTGGATCACCAACTGTCAATAATGGGATTATGTCTCATACTGCTGGGTTGATGGAAATGGTTAAAGGTCTTAAATTCAAAGGAAAAAAAGGGGCGGCTTTTGGTTGTTTCGGATGGAGCGATGCTTCAACAAAAATTATTATGAATCTTTTGAAAGAATCTGGATTTGAAATTGTTGGAGAATCAATTAGTTGTAACTGGGGTCCGGATGAGGGTGCAATGCAGAGAGCTTTTGATTTCGGGAGGTCCGTAGTATCAAAAAGTGAATAAGGGATGCAAAAGGCGACGAAGCTATCCAGACTTGAAAAAATCAAGCCCCAAATCCTGGAGGGAAAGGGGCTTAATGATAAATATAAAAAGTGAGATCTTTTGATTAGCTCTTCAGGTCAAACCGGTCCAGATTCATCACCTTGTTCCAGGCTCTGACAAAGTCTTTAACGAACTTCTCTTTGCCGTCGGTGCTGCCGTAAACCTCTGATATGGCTCTTAACTCTGCATGGGATCCAAAGATAAGATCAACGCGAGTGGCAGTCCATTTTAGTTTGCCGGTTTTTCGGTCGTGGCCTTCGTATAGCTCTCTCTCCTCTGTAACAGGTTTCCAGGCAGTGGACATATCCAGAAGGTTTACAAAGTAATCGTTTGTGAGAACTTCAGGTCTGTTTGTGAATACTCCGTGGTTTGATTTCTCTGCATTTGTTTTGAGTACTCTCATCCCTCCAATAAGTGCTGTCATCTCAGGGGCTGTAAGGGTCAGGAGCTGAGCTTTGTCAATAAGAAGCTCTTCCGGAGAGACTCTGAATTTTGCTTTGATAAAGTTCCTGAATCCATCAGCAAGAGGCTCGAGGAATGCAAATGACTCCACATCTGTCTGCTCCTGAGATGCATCCGCTCTTCCCGGTGTGAATGGTACCGTAATATCAAAACCGGCATCTTTTGCCGCCTTCTCTACAGCGGCACAGCCACCAAGAACAATCATATCTGCCATAGAGATCTTTTTGCCATCTTTCTGTGCTTTGTCAAATTCCTCTTTTATTGTCTCAAGCTTTGCAAGCGTTGATGCCAGCTCTTTTGGATTGTTGACTGCCCAGTCTTTCTGTGGCGCCAGCCTTATTCTGCCACCGTTTGCGCCTCCGCGCTTATCGGAACCCCTGAATGTTGATGCCGATGCCCAGGCGGTTGAGACAAGTTCAGATACTGTAAGTCCGGAGCTAAGAATTTTGCTTTTTAAACTCTTTATATCTTTCTCGTCAACTAACTGATGGTTTACTTCAGGAATTGGGTCCTGCCACACAAATACCTCTTTTGGAACTTCAGAGCCCAGGTATTTGCTTCTAGGTCCCATATCCCTGTGAGTGAGTTTGAACCAGGCTTTTGCAAAGGCCTCTGCAAACTCAAGTGGGTGCTCATAAAATCTTCTTGATATCTTTTCGTATGCAGGATCCACTTTAAGGGAGAGGTCTGTTGTAAGCATAGTAGGGTAGTGCCTTTTGCTCTTATCGTGCGCATCAGGCATTATCTTTCCGGCCCCCTTTGCCTCCCACTGATATGCTCCGGCAGGGCTCTTTGTGAGCTCCCACTCAAAGTTGAAAAGGTTGTCAAAGAAGTAGTAGCTCCATTTAGTAGGAGTTTGGGTCCAGATTACCTCCAGTCCGCTGGTTATTGTGTCTCCACCCTTTCCTGTGCCGAATGAGCTTTTCCACCCAAGCCCCATCTCCTCCAGCCCTGCTGCCTCAGGCTCGGCCCCTACATGGTCTGCGCTTGCAGTTCCGTGGGTTTTGCCGAATGTATGCCCGCCGGCAATAAGAGCGACAGTCTCTTCATCATTCATTGCCATCCTTGCAAATGTATTGCGGATATCTTTTGCTGCAGCAAGAGGATCGGGAACTCCATCAGGACCCTCCGGATTGACATAAATAAGACCCATCTGAATTGCTGCCAGAGGGTTTGTAACCTCATCCTTGTCCAGCTTGCGTTCATCGTTCTCAAGCCATTTGCTCTCTGAACCCCAGTAAACATCCTCGTCTGCCTGCCAGACATCCTCTCTTCCTCCTGCAAAGCCGATGGTTTTAAATCCCATTGATTCAAGTGCCACGTTACCTGCTAGAATCATTAAGTCTGCCCAGGAGATACTCTTTCCATATTTCTGTTTTACCGGCCAGAGAAGTCTTCGGGCCTTGTCCAGGCTTACGTTATCCGGCCAGCTGTTAAGCGGGGCGAACCTCTGCTGTCCCCGGCCTCCGCCACCTCTCCCGTCAATTGTTCTGTATGTTCCTGCGCTGTGCCAGGCCATTCGGATAAACAGAGGCCCATAGTGACCGTAATCTGCAGGCCACCAATCCTGTGACTCTGTCATAATTTTATACAAATCGGCCTTAAGGGCCTTAAGATCAAGTTTTTTAAACTCCTCTGCGTAGTTGAACTCAGCCCCTATTGGGTCTGTAAGTTCCGAGTGCTGACGAAGTATATTAAGACTCAGTTTGTTTGGCCACCAATCTTTATTCTGTGTGCCCACAGCCCCAATACTATGTTTGCCGGTAGCTCCGGTTACGGGGCATTTGCTCTCTTTTTTAGGGTTGTTTTCCATATCTGATTAATTTAAAATTATACTCAACTCTTTAAATATAGTAAAAATATTTAGTACTAACTTTATGCTGTTTTATAACAAATCTAATTATGAGAAGGTTTTTATTTCTGGTAACTCTTTTTTTGGGACTTGCCATAACTCTTTCAGCTCAGAATGTTGAGCTTAATATTGTTGAAAGACTCACTACTGATACAGCTTTCTGCAGAAAGTCAGCTGAGCAGGGGCTACCAGTTGCTCAGATTATAATGGGCGACAGATATGAGAGTGTTAATGATTACGAAAAGGCAATGGAGTGGTATTCACAGGCTGCAATGCAGGGTGATGGACTGGCTTACTATAATATAGCAATGTTGTACTTTTATGGAAATGGGGTCGAGAGGAGCTATGAAACTGCAGGCGGACTTATGCTGGAGGCTATTAATAAAGGATATGAAAATAGTACTTTGCACAGACATCTGGCATACAGTTATTTTAACGAAGGAAAGGAGCAACACCGGACCCAGGCTGTTAAGTGGTTCAGGATTGCTGCAGATGAGGGTGACGGAGAGTCAATGTATATGCTTGGTATGATGCTGAGAATGGGGTTGGGAACAGATGCCAATAAGCAAGAGGCCTTCTCCTGGTTTATGAGAGCTTCTGATAAATTTGCTTATGCAGATCTTGCCATTGCATCCTGTTATGGTAATGGAGAGGGGGTAGCTCAAAACTACCCGGAAGCAATCAGATGGTTTGAAAAATGTCTCAAATCTGATGCTCCCGAAGTTGTTTTAGAGGCCTCATATTCTCTGGGTATTTGCTACCTGAAAGGTAACGGAGTCAATAAGGATGAAAGGAGGGCTGAGGAGTATCTGATATACGCCGCTGAAAGGGGTCACAAAGGGGCTCAGCAATTCTTCACTAGTGAGGAATAGTATACTTTAAAGCTTTTTTAACCAATTGACAATATCGGCAACTACATCGGGAGCGATAGTGATCTCAATGTCTCCGTATTCGCTTGGTTTGCCTGTAGTAGCATCTTGCATAAGGTGGTTTTTGCCGGGGTATAGTTTTGAGGTTACTTTT
The DNA here is from genome assembly GCA_028700975.1 of Bacteroidales bacterium. Classification (GTDB taxonomy): domain Bacteria; phylum Bacteroidota; class Bacteroidia; order Bacteroidales; family UBA932; genus Bact-08. Next base: position 8,139 of record JAQVRQ010000050.1, read on the forward strand.
CTGTTTCCACCTTTTTCAAGGCCATCTTTGATCAGGTTGACGTGATGAGATAGAACCTGGAGATCCTTGTCACCGCCAATTACCAGCACAGGGCAGTTCACTTTTGAGAAGTATTCAGAATTGTCGTGGAAGAGATCATATTTCATATATGGAATAAATAGATCATCCCAGGCATTAATATTTAAAGGAGTTGAGTACCCAAGTTTTTTTCTCTCCTCTTCTGAGAGGCCGGCTGAACGAGTGTTGAACTCTTCAATTGCAATAGCTGCTTTAGATTTTGCATCCTTAATATCCTCCTCCACTTTTATTACAGAGTAAATTTTCCTGAGAATCTCACTGTTCAAATTTGTAGCTACATCACTTATTCCTATTGTTGGGTAAATTGCTTCACACTGTTCAATAATTACCTCTGAGAGAGGCAGGGCAGAGCCGGCCATAAGGATAACAAAAGAGATATCCGGATTTATTGAGGCTGTGACAGGGGCAATGTCTCCTCCCAGGCTGTGGCCGAGTATTCCAATTTTATCGGCTTTAATAAATGGGGACTTTTTAAGAAAGTCTACTGCAAAAGAGGCATCTTCAGCGTGGTCTTTGATTGTTGCCCTAGCAAAGCTACCCTCTGACTCTCCTGCTCCTCTATCGTCATATCTTAATACTGCAAAACCTGCTCTGGTGAGGAAATCTGATAGCACAAGGAATGTTTTGTGGCCGAATATTGTCTGATTGCGGTCCGATGGGCCTGAGCCTGATATAAGGACTACGGCAGGATAGCTTCCCTCTCTGGCCGGTAGAGTTAAGGTTCCTTTCAGCTTGATTCCGGCGGCTGGATTTTCAAAAGTAACATTTTCTGAAATGTATGGATATGGCTCTTTGGGCTCCTGTGGCCTTTTTGCAATGTAGAATGGGAACTCTTCAACTCTAGTTAAATTGAGCTCCATCTTAACCCCTCCGGGGAAGCTCATAAAACCCTCCATCTCATTTTCAGAGGTTTTTATACCGTTGTATTCAGATCTGAGAGCCTTAACCAATAATGTAAGATTCTCTCCATTAGAGCTAACTGTATCAACCTCTATGTTGTAGGCCTTCTGATCTACACTGTGTAATACTGCGCTATAGCCTCCACTCTCTAAGGCTGCAATCTCAAAAGCTAAAGTAAGCGAGCTTGTCTCGTTAATTTTCATTTTTCCGTGCCACTTACCCTGCACCTGTGCAGATAAATTATTCCCGAATTGAAATAGCGAAATAATAATTAAAATCAGAACTCCTCTCTTCATTGTTTGTTTTGTATATGGTTAAAGTGCAAAATAGAAATTATTAGTCAAACCATAATATTTATAAGTGTTATCTTTGTTAAAATTCATAAAAAACAATAATCCTTATGAAATTTTTCATTGATACTGCAAATCTTGAGCAGATAAAAGAGGCCAATGACCTGGGGGTCCTTGACGGAGTAACAACAAACCCATCGCTTATGGCGAAAGAGGGTATTAAGGGTGAGGCTAAAATTAAACAGCACTACATAGATATCTGTAATATTGTAAAAGGAGATGTTAGCGCAGAGGTGATTGCTACAGATTTTGAGGGGATGGTAAGAGAGGGGGAGGAGCTTGCAGCCCTTCACGAGCAGATTGTAGTTAAAGTCCCTTGCACAAAAGAGGGGATTAAGGCCATTAAGTATTTTTCCGAGAATGGAATCAGGACAAACTGTACGCTGGTCTTTTCAGCAGGTCAGGCACTGCTGGCCGCAAAGGCCGGAGCAACCTATGTCTCTCCATTTGTAGGGAGGCTGGATGATGTTTCCACCGATGGAGTTGCCCTTATCAAGCAGATAGTGGAGATTTACAACTACTACGGCTACCAGACCGAGGTGCTTGCCGCCTCCATACGCCACACAATGCACATTATCCAGTGCCTTGAGGCTGGCGCCGATGTAGCCACCTGCCCGCTCGACGCTATACTCGGCCTATTGAAGCATCCACTCACTGATATCGGCCTTGAAAAGTTCTTGTCTGATTATAAAAAGGTTAATGGCTAAAAAAGTAAATTATATATGCCGGATTATATATGGATTTAATTGCACAAAACCCCCAAAACAATTTTTGCGATTGAGTACAAGGGAGAGTATGCCGGAAATATAAGCCTGATGCCTTGTGGAGATCTCTATAGAAAGAGTGAGAAGTGTGGTTTTGTAAAGGAGGCGGTATTCAAAAAGTCAATATTTAAAAACAACACACTATACGATGAAATACGATATGCAAAGTTTAACGATTAAATACATAAACATCAATCTTTTATTACGGTAATCTATTTCAAAAATTACTTGATTAATATAAAAATGTTATTATATTTGTAATTGAACAGTAAGTATTTAATTGAAGTGATAACCCCTTACATTACTTTATACTTTTGAGGCCGCCGTGAGGTGGCCTCTTTTTTTAATATATTTGTAAAAGAATATTTTAAAAACTCTCCATAATGTCAGAATTGAATGAATTAATTTCTAAAATCGTAAAATTCCGCGATGATAGAGATTGGGCGCAATTTCATAATCCTAAAGATTTAGCTATTGCTTTGAATATTGAGTCGTCTGAATTATTAGAATTATTTCTTTGGAAGAATGAAGATGGAGCAAATATCGGCAGGGTCAAAGAGGAGTTAGCTGATATTTTAATCTATTCTCTTCTTTTGGCTAACAAATATAACCTGGATGTCCAGACTATTATTGAAAGTAAACTGAAACAAAATTCAGAGAAATATCCTGTAGATAAGGCGAAGGGTTCGGCAAAGAAATACAACGAGCTATGATTGTTTATCAATCTTTAAAAGAGGGCTTTCTTAACGATGTTATCAATAACGAAATTGAGATAAAAATCGAGAGCGCTTATAGGTCTTATTTAGGAAGAAAGCCTTCCCCAAATGAGGTTTTTTCGTGGGCAAATTCGATGCAAAGAATGAAAAATGTCTTGGAGGATTCGGAGATAGCTTCTGATGCAGGTATATCAATAGAATTTCAAATCCCTCTGACTTCAAAAAGGATTGATTTCATAATTTCTGGTTTGGATGTGGAGAAGAGAGAGAAGGTGGTAATCATAGAGTTAAAACAATGGAGCTCTGCGGAATTGACTGATTTGCCGGATCTTGTAAGGACCCGATTCCAATATGGATTCACAAATACTGTTCACCCTTCTTATCAGGCATGGTCATATGCATCTACTCTACTGGATTACAACCAAACGATACAGGACGATAAAATTGATATTATTCCTTGTGCTTATCTTCATAATTATAATCCTGATAGTGTCATAACAAATGATCTCTTCAAGTATTATATTGATAGAGCTCCTGTTTTTTTAAGAAATGATGCTCTGAAGCTTAGAGAGTTTATTAAAAGGTTCGTGAAATTCGGGGACAGTAGAGAGATTATGTACCGAATTGAGAATGGTAAATTGAGACCATCTAAACAACTTGCTGATGCAGTCGGCTCAATGCTAAACGGTGTTAATGAGTTTATAATGATTGATGATCAGAAGCTGGTTTACGAAACTGCTTTAAAAATGGCAAGGGTGTCAAAGTCTGGTAAAAAGCAGGTTCTGATAGTAGAAGGAGGCCCAGGTACAGGCAAAAGTGTAGTTGCTATTAACCTTCTGGCAAATTTGACAAAGGAAGGTATGGTTGCTAAATATATTTCAAAAAATGCAGCCCCGAGAGCAGTCTATGTAACTAAGTTAAAAGGAAGGATTCGTAATTCTAGCATTA
>JAQVRQ010000009.1:0-7428 GCA_028700975.1 Bacteroidales bacterium
GACATTAATCTGATTAAGTCGCTGTTAGACGGGCTTAAGGGAGAAATAGATCAGATCCCTCCAATTTTTTCTGCCAAACTTATCGATGGTAAAAGAGCCTATGAAATAGCCCGTGCTGGTAAGGAGGCAGAAATGAAGCCCTCAAGAGTAAGCATATACGATCTTCAAGTAATATCCTATAATAAACCAGACTTAAAAATTGCAATAAGCTGCAGTAAGGGAACTTATATAAGATCTTTTGCAAGAGATATCGGAATTGCAGCAGAGAGTGGAGCACACCTTGCCGGCTTAGTAAGATCTGCCTCCGGCCAATTCAGGCTTGAAGATGCACTTACGATGGAAGATGCCGAAACGCTTTTTGAGATTTCTTAATCTCTTTCAAATTATATCGAATAATTGAAACTTTTTTTATAATTATCCGTATAATAAAGAGTCGTCAACTTTTTTATACAACATTATGAAATTATCCCAATTTAACTACAACCTCCCGGCAGAGGCAATTGCCAAATATCCATCAAAGTACAGAGATGAGTCAAAACTTTTAATACTCAACAGAAAAACAGGAGCTATTGACCACGCGAGCTTTAAGGATATTTTAAGCTACGCAAATGAAGATGATGTTTTTGTTTTCAACAACACTAAGGTCTTTCCTGCAAGGCTATATGGAAATAAAGAGAAGACCGGAGCAGAGATTGAAGTTTTTCTTTTAAGGGAGCTTAACAGCGACCAGAAGCTCTGGGATGTGCTTGTAGATCCCGCAAGGAAAATCAGAATTGGTAACAAACTATATTTCGGAGAAAATGACAGTCTTGTTGCTGAGGTTATTGATAACACAACATCAAGGGGTAGGACTCTAAGATTTCTATTTGACGGCACACACGAGGAGTTTAAGTCTACCCTTTTTAGAATGGGCGAAATGCCTATCCCAAAATGGATCAGAGCAAAAGCTGAGAGTATTGACTCAGAAAGGTATCAAACAATTTATGCAGAAAACGAAGGAGCAGTAGCAGCACCTGCTGCAGGTCTCCACTTTAGCAGAGAGTTACTAAAAAGGATGGAGATTAAAGGTATTAACTCTACCAGTATTACTCTTCATATGGGACTAGGCAACTTTAGAACTGTTGATGTTGAAGATCTCAGCAAACATAAAATGGATTCAGAGCAGATGTTAATATCTGACTCAGCTGCAAATGATATTAACAGAACCAGGGATAAAGGCAAAAAAATCTTTGCAGTAGGAGTAACTGTTCTGCGAGCCGTTGAAACTTCTGTTACAACTCAAAACAGGATAAAACCTTTTAACGGATGGACAAACAAGTTCATCTTCCCTCCATATAACTTTGCAATTCCGGATGCCCTTATTTCCAATTTTCACTTACCACAGTCAACAATGCTAATGACTGTTGCTGCATTTGGAGGGTATGACAATGTAATGAAGGCTTATAACGTTGCGATCAAGGAGGGATACAGATTCGGCACATATGGTGACGCTATGCTTATTATTTGATTATAAGCCTATTTAAAATTTTTGACAATTCTGGAAAAGATTTTTCCATTTTCAAAATAATATTAAAAGTTTCATCGGGAACACATTATATCTTTGACTAAAAAGATAATGTATCCCGATGAACTTGTTTATAAAATTGCGTTAAACGCCATATTTAGGTATAGGGTTGAAATGCCCTTAAAAATCATTGAAAACCTCGGCTCTGCAAAGGCTCTTTTTTCACTAGAGAGAGGGGAGCTCGAAGAGATATTCGGTAAAGGGAGTCGCTATACTGATGAAGTACTCTCGGCAAAAGAGTTAGATATTGCTAGGGATGAGATTGATTGGTGTATCCAAAAAGGAATAAAGATTAACTACCTGGGTAACGAAGAGTTTCCAAACCAACTTGCCTCTTGCCAGGATGCTCCAATTGTATTTTACTCTATTGGAAATTGCAACCTAAGCAGTAATAAAATTATTGCAATTGTGGGTACAAGAGAGGCATCGGAAAGGGGGAAATCGGAATGCAAAATAATTGTAAAAGAGCTGGCAGAGAGCGGAGCATCACCTATAATTGCAAGTGGGTTAGCATATGGAATTGATATAGTAGCTCACGAAAGCGCTCTGGAAAATGGACTTGAGACAATAGCAGTGCTGGCCAATCCTCTTGATAGAATATATCCGAGACTTCACACTCCTCAGGCGAGGAAGATTGTAAAACAGGGTGCTCTCATTACAGAGTTTCCAAGAGGAAGCGTGGAGCATAAAATTAACTTTGTACAAAGAAACAGACTTATTGCAGGGTTATCCAAGGCCACCATTGTTGTAGAGTCCAGAAAAAAAGGAGGAGCTCTTACTACAGCTGAATTGGCCGACTCATACTCAAGAGAAGTCTTTGCCCTCCCCGGAAGGATTACTGATATCAGATCTGAAGGGTGCAATAATTTAATAGCAAAAAATGAAGCTACCATCTTTACTAATACAGCGGATTTAATTAAGAATTTGGGATGGATAACTAAAGGTAAAAAAGAGAGAGTCGGAACCAGATCCTTGTTCTGTTTTGACAATCCTGAGAAAGAAAAAATATTAGTAGCTTTGAGGCTCAATCCCGGTCAAAATATGGATGATTTATGCACCTCCGCCTCTATTGCCATTAAGGATCTAGCACCATCAATTCTTGAACTGGAGGTTGAGGGCTATATAATCCGGACTGCAGGGAACAGATTTATAGCCAAATAAATTTCCAGTAATATGTTTAAATTGATTGATACTCACACGCACCTATATGATGAAGCATTTAAAAATGACAGGGAAGAGACTATTAAAAAGGCAAAAAGTGCAGGAGTGATTGCCTGTATTCTTCCTGCAATTGATATAGAGTCTCATAAGAGTCTTTTGGAAACAGAATCATTATATAAAGGGTTTACATATGCAGCTGTCGGGCTTCATCCAACTTCTGTAAAGAGTGATTGGGAGAGAGAGCTGGAATTTATTTATAGCGAAACCTCTAAAAGAGACTATATTGCAATTGGAGAGATAGGGATGGATGGGTATTGGTCTAAAGAGTTTATAAAAGAGCAGGCTATAGTATTCAGAGAGCAACTTAAACTCTCATCTTCACTTAATCTTCCTGTCATAATTCATTCAAGAGACTCCTATGATGAGATTTTTTCTGTTCTTGAAAATTGTAAATCACTTAATCTTAAGGGTGTTTTTCACGCCTTTTCCGGAAGCAAGGAGATATATGAAAGATTAAGCAAATATGGAGATTTTAAAGTTGGTATTGGTGGTGTAGTAACATACAAAAGGGCTCATATAGCAGAGGCAGTAAAGGATATAGGTATTGGTAACATCATTCTTGAAACAGACTCTCCTTGGCTCACACCTGTACCATTCAGAGGAAAAAGGAACGAACCTTCATATCTGTTGTATATTGCTCAAAAACTTGCAGAAGTATTGGGTTTGTCAACAGAGGAAATTGCGGAAACCACTACCAACAATGCCATAAAATTATTTAACTTGCAGTAAGAAATAATCTATATGAATTCATCAATCCTTCTAATCTATACCGGCGGAACCATTGGGATGAAGCAAGATCCAATATCGGGTGCTCTTAAACCATTTAATTTTAATCAAATCCTTGAGGAGGTTCCTGAAATAAGAAAATTCGGATGCAATATTGATACCTTCTCATTTGATCCACCCATTGACTCCTCAGATGTCCGGATTGAGTTTTGGATAGAGATTGCGAAACTTATTGAGAAAAACTACTCAAATTATGATGGCTTTGTAGTGCTCCACGGGACAGACACAATGTCATACTCAGCCTCAGCACTCAGTTTTATGCTTGAGAATCTATCCAAACCGGTAATTTTCACCGGAAGTCAGCTTCCAATCGGTATGCTTAGAACAGATGGAAAAGAGAACCTAATATCATCGATAGAGATCGCTGCTGCTAAAGATAGCCAAGGCAGGGCCCTTGTCCCTGAAGTATGTATCTATTTTGAGAGTCAACTATATAGGGGAAACAGGACTACTAAATACAATGCAGAAAACTTCAGAGCTTTTCGCTCAGCAAATTTTTCTGTATTGGCAGATATTGGAATTCATATAAGATATAATGATTCGCTAATAATACGTCCGGCTGAAAATGCCAAATTTAAAATTCATACTAACCTGAATACCTCTGTTGCTATTCTTAAGATATTTCCAGGAATTAGTGAAGCCTTCGTAAAGTCATTCTTATCAATTGATAATATTAAATGTATAATAATTGAGACCTACGGCTCGGGTAATGCTCCCACATCTGAATGGTTTATCAATGCTCTTAAAGATGCAATTGATAGAGGAATAATTTTAGTAAATGTTACTCAGTGTCACGCAGGAAAAGTAGATATGGAAGCCTATGCAACTGGAATAAGGCTTAAGGAGATAGGTGTAATCAGTGGTTATGACAGCACAACAGAGGCTGCTTTGACAAAATTATTTTTTTTACTTGGACAGGAAAAAGATACTCAAGTCATTAAAATGAGAATGGCTGAAAATTTGAGAGGTGAAATAACAATCAATTAGTGCTAATTAAAAAATTCTTTTTAAATTGCACGATATTTGACGATAATTGAAAACAAATAACTATTTAAAATACATTGTTTAATACTTTAATCATTCAAAAATTTATGAAAAAACTTTTCATGTTTTTGGCAGTAGTTGGCTTTATGACCATTTCTGCACAGTATCTTGCTGCTCAAACTCCGGAAGAGACAGCCGCTCCAGCCGCTACAGAGACTGTTGATCAGTCTGGAACAGTTCAGCAGGAGATTCCTATTCACCAGCAACTTAAGGCTAAGTTCATTGAGGGGGGCGCAGGATTTATGGCTTCCATCCTTATAGTTCTTATTCTTGGTCTTGCAATCGCCATCGAAAGAATCATATATCTGAATATGGCAACAACAAATACTGAGAAACTCTTAAAGAATATTGAAGAGGCGTTCGCAACTGGTGGCGTTGAAGCTGCTAAAGATGTATGCCGCAACACTAAAGGTCCTGTTGCTTCAATTTTCTATCAAGGTATCTCACGAATGGATGAGGGTGTTGAAGTAGTTGAAAAATCTGTTGTTTCATATGGTGGTGTTCAAATGAGCCAAATGGAAAGCGGTCTTACTTGGATCTCTCTCTTCATTGCTACAGCTCCTATGCTTGGATTCCTTGGAACAGTTATTGGTCTTATCAGTGCATTTGACTCTATTGAGGCAGCTGGTGACATCTCTCCAAACGTTGTGGCAGGTGGTATGAAAATCGCCCTTATCACTACAGTGGGTGGTCTTATCGTAGGTATCATACTTCAAGTATTGTACAACTACATTGTATCAAAAATCGACTCACTTGTTATTTCAATGGAAGATGCATCTATCTCCCTTATAGACATCCTGGTAAAAGCTAAAAAATAATAACCCATTATGACAAAATTTTCGAAATATCTACTATATGTACTGATGGCAGTATCATTGGTATTTATCATCGGCTTCTTTGTTAACCAGGATAGTATGTTGGATTCACTCCTTTATTATACATACGCTTTGATAGGAATTGCTGTTCTTGCAGCACTTATCCTCCCATTGATTAACCTGCTTGGCAACCCTAAGGGGCTGAAGAAAATGCTTATGAGCCTGATATTGGTAGTAGTTTTTGTGGGCATAGCCTACCTTCTATCATCAGGAGAGCCTCTTCAGGTAAAAACCAATATAGAAGCCTCAGAAAGCGTCTTGAGAATGACAGACGCTGGACTAATTCTAGTTTACATAATGTCTGCAGTTGCATTTGTTGCAATTTTGTCAGGTGGATTGGTGAGACTAGTAAGAAACCGCTAAAAATAACTTGATTAAAAACTAAAAAAGATATGGCTAGACCAGCACAGTCACTCCCGTCATCATCCCTGGCTGACATTGCTTTTATGGTGCTCATATTCTTCCTGTTGGTTTCTACAATGGACCAGGAAATAGGTTTGCAGCGTCGTCTGCCGCCTATGCCGGATCCTAATCAAAAGACCGATGATGTTCAGATTAAACGTCGTAACATTATGGTTGTAAGAATCAACGATGCAGACCGTCTGCTTGCAGGCGGAGTGCCGATGGATGTAAGTATGCTAAAAGACAAAGCTAAGGAATTCCTTCTTAATCCGGCTGAAGACGAAGCTCTTCCGGAAAAAGAGGAGAAGGTGATAGAGGGTTTTGGCTCTTTCCCGGTTTCTAAAGGTGTTATCTCTCTACAAAATACTCGTGGTACCAGTTATGATGCTTATCTCAAGGTTCAGAACGAACTTGTAAAAGCTGTTAACGAAATCCGCGATGAATTTGCTCTGGCAAACTTCGGTAAAGTTTATATAAGACTTGATGAAGACAAACAGAGAATAGTAAGAGATGCAATTCCTCAGAACATATCGGAGGCAGATCCAAAAGATACAGGTAGGAAATAATAAAAAATAACAAAGAACAAATGGCAAAATTTAAAAGAAAAGGTAAGGGGGGTACACCTGAACTGAGTACCTCATCGCTTGCGGACATTGTGTTCATGATTCTGTTGTTTTTTATGGTTACCACCAGTATGAGACAAACAGAAAGAATGGTTGCTATCAAGATGCCAGCTGCATCAGAAATAGCTAAACTTGAAAGAAAAGACCTTGCTGCATATGTGTATGTTGGCACACCAATGCCTCATTTACAGGCTCAGTTTGGTACTGACTCAAGAATTCAGCTTAACGACTCTTTCAAGACCGTTGATGATATCCGCGACTTCATCGCAGCAGAGCGTGAGACGCTCAGCGAAGCAGATCGTCAGTTTATGACAGTCTCTATAAAGGCAGATGAAAATGTCCGTATGGGTATAATTACAGATATCAAACAAGAGCTCAGAAGAACATCTGCTCTTAAGATAATGTATGCAGCCAGAAAGGCTGGAGCTACAGGTATGTAATTCCCAATTAAATGGATGGAGAGAAGGGTGTCTTTAAACAAAAGGACACCCTTTCTTGTATTAACATAACAAATTATAACTGCAATGAAAAAATCACTTTTGAAACTCTCAGCGATACTTCTGGTTCTGTTTTTCTTTACCGGAAACACACAGGCACAAAAGAGAGGTGGTGCCAAAACCCCAAAATATGTTTTCCTCTTTATTGGTGACGGAATGAGCCAAGCACATATCTCGCTTACAGAAGCATATCTATCAACTCAAGATGGTGTTATTGGTAATCAACAATTCTCTTTTACAAAATTTCCAATAACAGGACTTGTCTCTACATTCTCAGCTAATTCTTACATCACTTGCTCATCAGCAGCTGGTACAGCTATTGCAACAGGGACTAAAACCAATAATGGGATGCTTGGCATTGACCCTCAGGGAAATAATCTATCCAGTTTTACATACAAACTTAAGGAGAAGGGATA
>JAQVRQ010000009.1:7528-44154 GCA_028700975.1 Bacteroidales bacterium
GGAGTTGCAGTTCCAATTTACGCAATTGGTGCAGGGAGTAATAATTTTTCCGGCAGGATGGATAATACAGAGATTTCCAGAAGAATATTCAAAAGTCTGAAACTGGAGTTCTAATGAAACGCATTTTATTCTTAATAATTACTCTGAGCATCTCATTTGGTGCTCAGAGTAAATCGTTGCCAAAAAGAGAATTTCGTGGAGCTTGGATTCACACAGTTGGCAATCAGCAGTTTAAAAATATGTCTGCAGATTCTATAAAGAATCTCTTTACTACTACTCTTGATAACTTTCAAAGGGCCGGAGTAAATGCTGTAATCTTCCAAGTAAGACCACAAGCAGATGCATTTTATATATCTGAAATTGAGCCCTGGAGTAGATTCTTAAGTGGAGAACAGGGCGTAGCTCCTAAAGAGATTTGGGATCCATTACAATTTATGATTGAAGAGGCTCATAAAAGAGGAATGGAACTTCACGCTTGGTGTAATCCCTATAGAGTAACCTCCAATGATAAGGAGCAACTCCATCCGGATCACCTCTATTTTAAAAGACCAGAATTATTCAAAAAATATGGGAAACAACTATATTTTGATCCCGGTGAACCAGAATCAATTGAGCATACAGTAAAAGTAATTGCAGATATTGTCTCCAGATATGATGTAGACGCAATTCACTTTGATGACTATTTTTATCCCTACCCTATTCCTTTTGAAGAGTTCCACGATGACGCATCATTTGTTAAGTATTCGGCAAACCAGGGATTCGAATACTGGCAGAAAGGAGATTGGAGAAGGAATAATGTTGCAACACTGATAAAAGAGTTGAATGATACAATTAAAGCTATAAAACCTTGGGTAAGATTCGGCATAAGCCCATTTGGAATACATCGGAACCTTAAGGATACTCCAGACGGTAGCGGTAGTAAAACAAATGGTCTCTCTAACTATGAACAGCTATTTGCAGACATACCTCACTGGCTTAAAATGGGCTGGGTAGATTACAACGTTCCACAACTTTACTGGAAAATAGGTCACCCCGCAGCAGATTACAAAACACTTATTGAATGGTGGAGCCAAGGTAATTTTGGGAGGCATCTTTATATTGGTCAGAACATCTCCACATTCAGGGAACCGGACCTTGACAATCCTGGCAGAAGTCAATTCAAAACAAAAATGGAATTAACCAGAAGCTTACCAAATATTCACGGGAACGTATGGTGGCCGGGATGGACACTTAATACAAACCCCAATGGTTTTACCGATTCACTTGCCATAAATTATCAGCAGACACCTGCAATTATACCAGCTTTCGACTTTCTCGATTCTATAGCACCAGATCCAGTCTCTAGCACGAAAATAAGATCTGGGAAACTTGAGTGGAGCCATAAGTCCTATAAAAATGGGGCTGAAAAACTACAAGAGCCTCAATTTTTTGTAGTTTACAGATTTCCTGATGGAGTTGAACCAAATATTGAGAAGAGTGAATTTCTATTCAAAATTGTTGAAGGCACATCAATAACTCTTAATAAGCAAAAAGGGAAAAAACTAAAATACAAATACTTAGTTACCTCTCTTGATAGATGCCGTAATGAGAGTAAACCAGGCAAAATAGTTTCTTCATCATACTAGATTGTATTTATTGACATTTGGCAACCTTTGCGTAACTTTGCACAAATTTTTTATAAACTAAATATTATTAAATGAAAAAAATCCTCTCTTTTTCCTTGTTTCTGATGATTGGCCTGGTTCTTTCACAGGTACTACCAGGAGTACTCGGGAACAACTATGAAAGTCTGGAAGTTATTACTGGAGCACTTCTTTATGTTGCTCTATCCTTCATTATGATAAATGTGGGACGTGAATTTGTGCTAGATAAAACCAAATGGAAATCTTATGTGAAGGACTATTTTGTAGCAATGGCCACGGCAGCTTTACCCTGGATTTTTGTTGCATTTTACTTTATCTTCATTATTCTGCCTGTTGAGTATAATACAGACTGGGAGGCGTGGAAGGAGAGTCTGCTTTTAAGCCGATTTGCAGCTCCCACATCTGCAGGAATTCTCTTTACAATGCTTGCAGCCATAGGGTTAAGATCAAGTTGGATTTACAAGAAAATACAGGTTCTTGCAATATTTGATGACCTTGACACAATCCTACTAATGATTCCTCTTCAGATAATAATGATTGGAATGAAATGGCAGATGGGTGTTATTCTTTTAGTCGTAACACTATTGCTTTGGTTAGGATGGAAGCATATGAGCAAATATAATCTTAAACAGGATTGGAAGCATATTCTCTTTTACTCAATTATAGTTGTGGCAATAACCATTTCAATAGACCATTACACAAAACTACTTTTTGGGCCAGAAGGAGCAATCCATATTGAAGTATTGTTGCCTGCATTTGTGCTGGGTATGATGATGAAAAGCATTCATATAGACAGCAAAATTGAGAGAGGAGTCTCAACAGGTATATCTCTTATTTTTATGTTGCTCGTAGGATTAAGTATGCCTCACTTTATTGGAAGTACAATTATGACCGAGGCATCAATGGAGTCCGGATCAATAATGGGCGAACAACCGATGCTATCCTGGGGTAATATTGCTATGCACGTAGTATTTGTTACAATCCTTTCTAATATTGGCAAAATGGTTCCACTTCTTTTTTATAGAGATAGACTCATTGAAGAGAGGCTTGCGCTCTCTATTGGAATGTTTACCAGAGGAGAGGTGGGAGCTGGTATTATATTTATTGCGTTAGGGTATAATATTGGAGGACCGGCATTGATTATCTCTGTTCTAACAATGGTATTGAACCTTATTTTAACCGGAATTTTTGTAGTTTGGGTTAAAAAGCTCTCCCTAAGGGCTAGTAAAAAGCTGGAGACCGCAAAAGCTGTATAATTGAATTTTGACACTATATAATGAAAACAACTTCAAGAGTAAAAGTTTCTAATCTATTAAAAGGAGAGCCCGGCGTCTCAATATTAGTGAAGGGATGGGTCAGAACAAAAAGAGGCAACAAAAACGTAGTTTTTGTTGCCTTGAATGATGGCTCTACTGTAAACAACATACAGATAGTATTTGATATGACCCGGTTTACAGAAGAGGCTCTTAAGCCTGTAAATACTGGTTCTTGTATCTCTGTTGAGGGGATTTTGGTTGCTTCACCTGGCGGCGGGCAATCTGTTGAGGTCTCAGCCACTTCTCTCGAAGTGTATGGATCTGCCGATCCCGAAACCTATCCTCTTCAAAAAAAGGGGCATAGTATGGAGTTTCTAAGGGAGATTGGACACCTTAGACCCAGAACAAATACATTTGGATGCATCTTTAGAATTAGACACTCTATGGCATTTGCCATACATAAATTCTTTAATGATAAAGGGTTTTACTATCTACACACTCCCATTATCACAGCATCAGATGCTGAGGGTGCAGGTGCAATGTTCCAAGTTACAACACTTGATCTGAATAATATCCCAAGAGATCCAGAAAATAAAATTGATTTTTCTCAAGACTTTTTTGGAAGAGCATCCAATCTTACTGTAAGCGGTCAGCTTGAGGGTGAGCTGGGAGCGATGGCTCTAGGGGAAATATATACATTTGGCCCCACTTTTAGAGCAGAAAACTCAAACACACCAAGACACCTTGCAGAATTCTGGATGGTTGAGCCTGAAATGGCCTTTTATGAGATTAAGGAGAATATGGATCTGGCCGAAGAGTTTATTAAATATCTTGTAAAATATGCTCTAGAGAACTGCTCGGATGATCTTAAGTTCCTCAACGATATGTTTGATAAAGAACTTTTGGCAAGGCTTAAAAGCGTTGTGGAGACAGATTTTGTTAGAATTTCATATACCGAGGGTGTTGAGATATTAATGAAGTCTGGAGAAAAATTTGAATTTCCTGTATTCTGGGGAGCAGATTTGCAAAGTGAGCACGAAAGATTCCTTGTCGAGAAGCACTTCAAGAGGCCTGTTATCCTTACTGACTATCCTAAAGAGATTAAGGCATTCTATATG
The DNA here is from genome assembly GCA_028700975.1 of Bacteroidales bacterium. Classification (GTDB taxonomy): domain Bacteria; phylum Bacteroidota; class Bacteroidia; order Bacteroidales; family UBA932; genus Bact-08. Next base: position 11,546 of record JAQVRQ010000009.1, read on the forward strand.
AAGCAAAATACTGATGGCAAGACTGTAAGAGCGATGGATGTACTTTTTCCAAAGATTGGGGAGATAATTGGAGGGTCCCAGAGAGAGGAATCTCTTGAGAAACTGGAAGCCAGAATTAAAGAGATGGGAATGGAGAGCGAGGGCCTTTGGTGGTACCTAGATACACGAAGATTCGGAACAGCTCCTCACGCAGGATTTGGACTCGGCTTTGAAAGACTCCTACTTTTCGTCACAGGAATGTCAAACATTAGAGATGTAATTCCATTTCCAAGAACACCTAAAAACGCAGAATTTTAAAATCAATATATGCTAATAATTGGGATAGCAGGAGGTACGGGATCGGGGAAAACCACCGTTGTAAAAGAGATTACAAAACTACTTTCAGACAGTGAAATAGTGGTTATTCCACAAGATTCATACTACAAAGACAATAGCCACTTGCCTTTGGAAGAGAGACTTGAACTTAATTTTGACCATCCGGAATCAATAGATTTTAAATTACTCGTTAAGCAACTAAAGGATCTAAAGGCAGGCAAAGCAATTGAACAGCCAATTTACTCCTATCTCACTTGTTCAAGATCTACAACTGAAACTGTTCACGTTAACCCAGCACATATTATTATTGTTGAAGGGATACTGATTTTCACCTGTGCAGAACTTAGAAGCGTTATGGATATCAAGGTTTTTGTTGATGCTGATGCTGATGATCGTCTTGGAAGAGTTATAACAAGAGATAATATTGAAAGGGGTCGTACCATTGATAAGGTACTTGAGCGATATGAGAAAACAGTAAAGCCAATGCATCTTCAATTTATTGAACCAAGTAAAAGATATGCAGATATTATTGTTCCCCAGGGAGGTCATAATAAGGTAGCAATAGATATTCTTCTGGCAACAATTGAAAAGGCCTTAAAGAAAAGATAGATGTTTAAAAAAGACAATAATGCCGGGTTGTACATGACCATAGCGGTGCATCTCGTATTATTGATTGTACTGCTCTCCTCCAGGATAGGTTTTATGATCCAGGAGGAGAGCTCTTTTGTACTTGACTTTACTAAAGAGGAGGAGATTGAAAAGATTAAGAGGGAAGAGCGTCTAAGGGAAGAGATTAGTAAGGAGTTAGATGATATGCTATCCGGTAGAACTCCTGTTAGGAACGTTGTCGTAGATGCAACAAACAGAGGAAATAACCTTAGAGATGATCGCTTTAAAAATCCAAATGAGGTTTACAATGAAGCTCAAGAGCTTCAAAAAAAGCTCGATGCAGCGAGAAGAGAGGCAGCCAGGTTACAAGGTTCGGATGAGGATATCGCTCCGGCAGAGAGTGAGAAAAAGGAGGAGAAGAGAGAAACATATAAAGGTCCCTCCGTGGTCTCTTATACCCTGGAGGGTAGAAAGTCAATTTCAATGCCAATTCCCGTTTATAAATGTGTTGCAGGTGGAGATGTCTCCGTTGCAATTATTGTAAACAGAAATGGCTATGTTATAGATGCTTCTGTTATCGATAATGCATCAGCCAAAGATTTGTGCATTAGAGAATATGCTGTAAGAGCGGCAGCAGCTTCCAGATTTACAAGATCTTCATCCTCACCGGAAAGACAACGAGGAGAAATCGTCTACAGATTTATTGCTCAATAACCTGTTCTTTTGACGCAATCTGAATTACATTATCAATTTTAGAGATGATAGGATAATATGCAGCGTCATCCAAAGGAGAATACCTCCCCACAAGGGCTTTAAGTTGAGTAATTAAAATATCTCCAGATATACGCCACTCCTCTTTATTTGGAATAACATTTTTTCCGGCAGCATATTTAAGAAATTTCTCTTCTAGATTAATAGAATTAAGAAATTTATTTAATTCTGCAATATCTCCAATCTCTCTTAATTCAGATCTATAGATATCAGCTATCTCTGAAGAATATCTAAAAACAAGACCCAACTCATTACTTTTAATCAGAAACTTTGTTACTCCTGTTGTATCAAGTGGGACAAAAACATCAGGTGTAATACCTCCTCCACCAAATACAATTTTTCCCTTTGGAGTGGTGTACTTAAGAGAATCGTTTTGCCTTATACTATCTGCAGATGTAAGCTCACCGTGCTTGTACCTTTCAAGAATGTCATTTCTATAGTCTTTGCTGTAGGGCTTTTGAATTGATCTACCTGTTGGTGTGTAAAATCTTGCAACTGTAAGCCTTATTCCTGACTTATCAGAGAAATAGATAGGTTCTTGGACAAGTCCCTTTCCAAAAGATCTTCTTCCTATGATTGTTCCTCTGTCATTATCCTGTATTGCTCCGGCAAATATTTCACTGGATGAAGCAGAGCCTTCATCAATTAAAACTTTAAGACCTATCCCCTTAAATTTACCTCTACCATCAGCAAAGAAATCCTCTCTTTTTCTGTGAAGACCCTCCATATATACAATTAGATTACCTCTCTCTAAAAACTCATTTGAGAGCAACAATGCCTGATCCAGATAGCCACCTGTATTCCCTCTCAAGTCAATAATCACAGAATTCATCCCTCTTTCATTCAATAATGAAAGTGATTCTAAGACCTCTTTATGGCTGGTTCTTGTAAACTTTGACAACTTTAGATAGCCTAAAGTATCGTCAACCATATAACTTACATCAACACTTTTAACTGGTATCTTATCCCGTTTAATATCAAACTTAAGAATAGTATTAACACTCCCTCTTTTGAAACCAACATTTACATTTGACCCGGACTTTCCTCTTAGCATACTAACTAGTGAATCCTGATCTAACTTTACACCAGCTACAATTTTACCATCAACCTCTACAATTCTATCCCCGGAAAGGACCCCTGCCCTTTCAGATGGTCCGCCCGGAATTACCTGAATTACAATGGCAGTGTCATTTGGGACATTGAACTGAATACCAATGCCGTCAAAATTTCCCTGAAGCTCCTCTTCAGCGCTCTTAAGCTCTTGAGGAGGAAGGTATACCGAGTGTGGGTCTAGCTTCTCAAGAAGAAGTGGAATTGTCTCTTCTGTAATATGAGAATAATCAAGTGTATCAACATAATTTTTGTCAATTTCACTAATTATAAGCATTAACTTATCCCACCGTCCTGCTTTTATTTCCAACTCTCTCTTTGAATAGCCATTATCACAATATCGAGTGACTAATAACATCACAAACAAGATCCCTGCTACTGCCGGCCATAGGCTCCTCCTTGTCCCTTCTGTGAAATTCATTTTATTCAGATAGATTTACAACCTCAATTCCCACTTTTCTTAAAAGGTCAATGCCATCGGTTACACGATAATTGTCCCTGTAGACAAGCCTTCTTATCCCAGCCTGAATAATCAGTTTTGAGCACTCTAGACAAGGGGCTGTCGTAACATACATTGTAGCACCTTCGCTGCTGTTGCCAGATTTTGCGACCTTGGTAATAGCGTTAGCCTCTGCGTGTAACACATATGGTTTAGTATGACCTGTTTCATCTTCACACACATTCTCAAATCCGGATGGCGTTCCATTATATCCATCAGAAATAATCATTCTATCTTTAACAATCAAAGCGCCTACTTGCCTTCTTTTACAATAGGAGTTCTTTGACCATATCTGGGCCATATCTAAATAACTGCGATCAAACTGAAGTTGTTTTTCGTTCATAATTACAAATCTGTTCTTTGATAAAGGTACCTTTTTATGCTTCTCTTTGGAGTCTTTTCAAACTCTTCCGGGAAAATTCTAAAACTTGAAAGCTTACAATAATTCGGAAGCTCTTCGTTTACTAAAGCGATATTTTCACTCATTTTTTGCTCAACAACAGCTGCGTTGAAGCCGTCATTTTCTACCTGTTCAATATCCGGATATATTAGTGCCACTAATGAACCGCTCTCCTCTATCACCAGAGATTCAACTACATATGGCATATTGTTTATAATGCTCTCGATCTCTTCCGGATAGATATTTTGACCGGAAGGACCCAATATCATACTCTTAGATCTTCCTCTTATATAGAGGTAACCATCTGAATCAAGAACGCCCATATCACCCGTTCTCATCCATCCATCTTCAGTAAAAGTCGCGCTGGTTGCCTCCGGATTTTTAAAATATCCTAGCATTACATTATCTCCCTTGCACTGTATCTCTCCTGGAATTCTTGCAGGATCCGGAGAGTCAATTCGAACCTCCATTCTTGGAGCAGCTTTTCCGCAAGAGTACAAACGTGTATTATTCCAGGCTGCATATGTTATAATTGGGGCGCACTCTGTCATTCCATAACCTACTGTGAAAGGGAAACCAATTTTTCTAAAGAAAGACTCTGCCTCCTTATTAAATGCCGCACCTCCTATAATAACCTCCTTAAATCTTCCTCCGAAAGTATTTACAAGTTCGGTTAATATCCGCTTTTGAACTTTCTGTTCCAGAACCGGTAACTTTAAAAATATCCTAATTGCAGTTTTATTAATAATAGGCTGTAGCTTTTTCTTATAGATCTTTTCAATTATTAAAGGTACTGCTATTATTATATCTGGTTTAATTTCAGCAAATGCATCCATTATAATCTTTGGACTAGGAACTCTTGTTAGAAAATGGACGTGTGCACCCACACACATTTCAAATAAAAACTCAAACATCATTCCATACATATGAGCAGTAGGAAGCATCGATACTACATTTGATTTATTTGTCAACTGTGGGTGGACCTCCTTTGCAAACATCACATTAGACCATAATGATCTATAAGGCAACATCACCCCTTTTGAGAAGCCTGTTGTCCCCGATGTATAGTTAATCATTGCAAGCTCTTCAGATGTATCTTTGTGAAAGCTAATATGATTTTCTCTGAAATTCTTTGGATATTTTTTACCGAAGTATTCATTTAATCTCTCTCTGGTTTCATCAATTAACGGGTCCCTGGAATATAGGATTGTGAGATCTGAAACCTGGATAACAGCTTGTATATCTGGCATCTCAGCTTCATTAAGCTGCTCCCAAATAACATCTCCCACAAAAAGTATTTTCGAGTCCGAATGGTTGACTATATGATGAATATTCCCTGGCTTGAATTCGTGAAGAATTGGTACGGCAACAGCTCCATATGTAATTGTTGCCAGAAAAATCACACCCCAGTTTGCCTGATTTTTAGAACATAATGAGACTTTGTCTCCCTTTTTCAGACCACACCGCTCAAATACAATATGAAGTTTTGCTATTCTTCTGGCGACATCTCTATAGTATAGTGTGATTCCTTTATAGTCCGATAATGCCGGGTTATTCCAATTATTTCTGAAACTATCTTCCAGCTGTTTATTCAATGATTTATCCATCAATTAGTGCTCAAATTATTCAAATGTCTGCAATTTGCACAAGTGCGAATATAACCCTTTTTGCTTAATAAGATTGTTATGACTACCTGTTTCTACAATCTCACCCTCCTTCAAAACTATTATCTCATCTGCATGCTGGATGGTTGATAATCTGTGAGCTATAACAATAGACGTCCTATTTCGCATAAGATTGGTTAGTGCCTCCTGCACAAGTCTTTCACTCTCTGTGTCCAGTGCAGATGTAGCCTCATCCAATATAAGGACAGGGGGGTTTTTTAATACAGCTCTTGCAATTGCAAGTCTTTGTCTTTGTCCTCCTGAAAGTTTCCCTCCCCTATCTCCAATGTTTGTCTCATATCCACTCTCCATTTGCATTATAAAGTCGTGAGCATTGGCAATTTTAGCAGCAGCAATAACATCTTCCCGCTTTACATTTTGCAACCCGAATGTTATATTATTATACACCGAATCATTAAAAAGAATTGCCTCTTGAGTCACTATTCCCATTAGGCCAATGAGGTCTCTTGGTGCATAATCTCTTATATCTACTCCATCTAAAAAAATGGAACCGGATGTGACGTCATAATATCTTGGAATAAGATCTACAAGTGTTGTTTTTCCCGCACCGGAAGGACCAACAAGCGCAATCATCTTGCCCTTTTCAACCTTAAAAGAGATATTTTTTAAGACTGGCTCATTATTGTATTTAAAACTAACCTCTTTGAATTCTATTGAGTCTTTAAACTCTTCAATCCTAACAGGATTCTCAGCCTTTTTTATCGCAACAGGTTCATCAAGAATTGCGAAAATTCTCTCTCCGGAGACCAAACCTCTCTGAATCATTGCATAAGTATTAGATATTGACTTGGCTGGCTCTAAAACTTTCCAATAGAAAGCAATATAAATCATAAGAGTCGGCAAATCCATACCCAGTCTGCCTGTAATATGCATATAACCTGCAAAAAAAAGTATTGCAACAGCAATTGAAATTCCCATAAATTCAGAGAAAGGGCTTGCCATCTCTTGCCTGTAGTACATCTTTTTGCTGGAATTTTTATGAGCTTCATTAGTATCATTAAACGCTCTCCTTACATATCTCTGCGCATTAAAAGCCTTAATAATTCTGGAACCGGATATGGCCTCCTCAAATTGACTTAAAATACGCCCAATATACATTTGAGTATCGATTGCTCCTCTACGTAAAGATCTTGTTATTCTTGTAATAATAAAAGCCGACACAGGGAGCGTAACAAGAGTAATAACAGTAAGCTTAGGTGACATATATATAAGTGCCGCAAGAAAGCCCAACACCTGAAGCGGATCTCTGAAGATTACGTGGAAACTATTTGCAACGCTATTCTGAACCTCAGTTACATCGTTTGATATACTTGATAATATATCTCCCTTCCTTTTATCTGTAAAGTAACCAATATGAAGAGATGATATTTTTCTGAAAAGATCCTCTCTAATGCGTTGCATAATTGTAACTCTCACCCGAACAATTACTCTCTGAGACATATACTTGATTACACCCGCAAGGAAAGTAAATATAATCAGCATAACGCAAACAAATGCAAGTCCTCTTAAGATTCCGTGAGAAGACATTACATTACCTAAATAGTACTGAAAGATATCGTTGATGTATTCGATAGACATCGAAAACTCTGGTTTGCTCTCCACTATCCTTAGAGTCTCCGGATTAAATACTACCACCAATAGTGGTTTAAAAAGAGCAAAATTCACAAGACTAAAAGCTAACCCCAATACACTTAGAATCAAATATAACGGCCAGTAGTATCTATGTGGTCTGGCATATGCCAGCAAACGTTTAAATGTATTCATTGTTTTTTACTCTCCTCGTAATCTACGTATTCTCCAATATCACTATCCACAATTTTATCTCTCTTCACATCATCACTTACAATTGTACCATCTTCCTCCCGAATTTTTTTCCCTCCTCTATTAGCCTCTCTGCCAAAAACATCTGAATTGCCCGAGAGTTTTGAAAATTTTCTTTTTACCCACCACGCAAGTAATAAAGGTAAAAATCTCGTCAGTAGAAATATGACAAGAACAACAACAAAAATAAAAGTTATAAAACCTTCCATCTATCTCCGCTTTTTCAATTTCTTAATATCACCTGTTTCCAAATTTAATCTTATCTCGGCACCATCTGTTCTTCTAACCTCAACCTCTTGTTCAGAGACCTTCTTTACAGGTGTTCCGGATAACAAGCTGTGATTACCTAAAGAGGATGTAATCTCAAGTCCATTTATTGTATAAATCCTGGTTTTAACTTGAGTCCTTAATATCCAGTATAGATTTCCTCCAGCTTCCATAAGCTCAGGGAAATCCTTAATTGTCTCCTCAACTGTAATATCTTTCCAGGCTTCCAGTGGTTTACACTCCTTGTCATATAGACTAAGCGAATTGTCTGTATGAAGAAGCATAACCATAAATGAATCTTTGTTCTTATATACCTTAGGGCCTAGCTCAACCAATCTATTCACCCTTCTTGGATAAGGGTTAATATATCTACCAGTCCTATCAAGTAGGTAAATCATATTTCCACTTGCAAAAAGCATCTGAAGTTTCCCATTGTTGTAAAAGTCAACCTGTTCAACAAACCCTCTCAAAGGGGTTTGGAATGGAATTGCCCAAATGCCCTTTAAATCCTTATCTGCGAGTTGAAGTCTGTAGTTTTTCAACTGAACAAGATACTCCTTCTCTCCTGTATCAAAATTTCTAAGTTCAAAAGGACCTTCAGGAACTTTGACAATACTATCCAGTTGCCATCCGGCAGGACCATCACTACTCTCCTCTATAGGTGGCACCGGTAATTTCTCCATATTTTTGGCGTAAAACAAAACTCTAAAAGAGAGTCCCTCCTTACCAGGGAGAATACTATATTGTGCAACGCCCAAATTTCTTTTATTGAGTGCCTCTTTTACATTTTCTGATATCCCCTTCTTAAAAAAATATGCTATCGAATCCTGCAAACCGGTGTAATTTACGATTATTGAAAAGGGCATCTCTTGTGAATAGGTCTCTCCAGCAGCTGGTGTCTCTGCTATAAAATCTGCCATAGAAAATCTTGAAGCTCTTCCTGATTTAAACTCTTCAAGAATACTCCTTGATCCGGATATTTGCCAATTATCAACATTTAAGATATACTCTTCTTCATTTAAGTTAAATATCGAGCCAATCAATTCGTTGATTAATCCTCTATTATCATTTTTTAAAATTGTATCTTTTATTAAGTTACTATTAGAGAATATTTTATCTGACAATCTTTTAAGAAAATTATCTCTTGAATACCTTATTAATGTAACCCATTCAATCTCCCCTCCAAATGGTATAGCAGCAAGAGATATCTCCTCTACAGATGAAGAATTAAGCCATTCATATGCTCTGTTCCAGAGATTTAAATTAAGTTTTTTTTCAATCTCTCTATACTCTCTTATTTTTTCAACATTCACATCAATCTCCTTGGGAGAGACAGAAAAAAGTGCATATGTGTTAAAAGGAACAATATATTGTGCATCAGACTCTTCAGCGTTATTCAACTGTAATGCAGAGCCATAATTACCCGCACCTTTCAAGTTATAAGAGTTTCCATCCAAAACTATATAGTCGTTCTCAACTTTTGCGGACATAACACTCCAGGATGAGAATTTTGAAATAAAATCTGCATATTTAAGATATTTTGATGCTGCAAGTCCGGAAAAAAGTTTTCCAATTTGTGTATGATTAATGAAGAGCGCATTACCATTTAAAACTCTCTCTTCTACTATCTCTGAAAATTCTTTATTGTCTAGTATTGACGCACCTGAATTCAGATGTCTTACCGATGCCTCTACAAGCAACGGGGATGTTGATACAAGTAGGAAATCCTTATGTATTGCCACAATTGCCTCTGATGAATTGTACAATATTGCACCATTAAAGTCTCTGTAAGTGCCAATATTACCATTTGTAAGTCTCTCTATTAAGTTTGCTTGTAAATCTTGATTAATGCTTTTTAAATCAACCGATAGCAATAGAGAGACCTCATTCTTACCGGAATAGTGTAAAGATGTAATAAGATTTGATTGACTTAATATTTTAAAATTTTGCTCACTTTTAACCAAATAGATCAATCTATTTGATAATTTATATAGCCCGTTCTGTTGATTAAACAGAGCAAAGTATGGTTGCTTTTGCGAGAGTACGCTCTCAGCCATTATTCCCGGAGAATTAAAAAGCCATAAGCCTACTGCATCTACGGGTACAGCACTTAATGTTCTACAGGAACTTATTGCAAAACCCGAATCACCATTCTTTTTACTACCTTGAGTATATATAATTAGCAATATTATACCAGCCATTACTATAATAGCTGTTATTGCAAAATAATATACTTTTTTGAGGTGGAACATAGCCCACAAAGTTATTAAAAAACTATATCATCCTTTTACTATATTTGTTCATTCTTTTATAATTAAGTAATACTCCATATGGTTTCATCATTAAAATACAACATCAATCCACTGGTAAAGCATTTGAATAAATTATCTGCTGAATTCACTAAGAAAGATATTCTTCAATATATTACCGATAAAGAAATCAGGTTAATTAATTTCAGATATGTTGCAGCTGACGGAAGGCTTAAAACGTTAAATTTCCCTGTAACAAGTCTGGAATACGCCGACTCCATACTGTCTTATGGAGAGAGGGTAGATGGGTCCAGCCTTTTTCCATATATTGAAGCAGGATCAAGTGACCTCTATGTTATACCCAAATTCTCTACTGCCTACGAAGATCCCTTCGCTGAAATTCCAACTATTGGTCTCCTATGCTCCTATTTCACTAAAGATGGCGTTCCCCTTGAAAGTTCACCAGAATATACACTCCACAAAGCCTCGCTCTCTTTTACAAAGGCAACCGGCTTATCCTTTGAAGCTATGGGAGAGCTGGAATTTTATATTTGTGATGAGGCCGACTCTCTTTTTCCCACCGCAAATCAAAAGGGATATCACGAAGCCGAGCCATTCACAAAATTTGAGCATTTCAGAACTGAAGCAATGACACTAATTGCTCAAACTGGAGGATTAATTAAGTATGGGCATTCAGAAGTTGGAAACTTTATCCTTGATGGAAAAGTGTATGAACAGAATGAAATTGAATTCTTAGTATCTCCTGTAGAGTCGGCAGCAAACCAACTGGTAATGGCCAAATGGATTATAAGAACCCTCGCATATAAATATGGACTTGATGTGACATTTGCCCCAAAAATAACTGTTGGCAAAGCCGGAAGCGGCCTCCACTTTCATACAAGAATAGTACAAAATGGAAAATCAGTAATGATTGATAACGGAGTACTATCTAATAATGCTAAAAAAGCAATTGCAGGTTATATGAAATGTGCAGCTTCTCTTACAGCATTTGGCAATACAAATCCAACCTCATACTTTAGGCTTGTTCCACATCAGGAAGCTCCAACAAGCATTTGCTGGGGAGACAGAAACAGATCCGTATTAGTAAGAGTTCCACTTGGGTGGACAGGTGGGCACGATATGCTCTCAATTGCAAATCCGCTAGAGAGAGAACATAACAACACAGTTGTTGACAAACAGACTGTTGAGATGAGATCTCCTGACGGATCAGCAGATATCTATATGATGCTTGCCGGTTTAGTTGTTGCCGCAAGAACAGGATTTGAAAGTGAAGATGCCCTTGAGATAGCCAATAAATGTTATGTTGATATTAACATTCACGATAAAAAGCACGAAGAGAGACTTCATTCACTTGAACAACTTCCTCTATCCTGCTGGGAATCTGCAGAACAACTTGAACAAAAAAGAAATATCTTCGAAAAAGATGGCGTATTTTCACCTTCATTAATTGATGGTGTTATAACTAAGCTTAAATCATATAATGATAAAGAGATTAGAAAAGAGGCAGATGAGAATCCGTCTATAATCAAGGAGCTCGTTGATTTACACTATCACTGCGGTTAACAACAAATATTAGTTACCCATCTCAGAGAGGAATTTTATTCTAACAAGACGAATCTCCTCTTCTGTATAACCTCTTCCTAGCTCATCAGAGGCCTCCTTAAGAGAATCTGATACAGCTTCTGTTCTGAAAAATTCATAAATATCGTCTGTTTTATCTTCGTCAATAGTCTGACGAATATAGTAGTCGATATTTATTTTTGTACCCGAATTAACTATTGCCTCAATTTCATCAAGGATTTCATCCATCTCCAATCCTTTTGAATCTGCGATATCCTCTAAAGGAAGCTTTCTGTCAATCCCCTGAATAATGGAGACTTTAATAGCCGATTTGTTTACAACAGACTTTACAACAAAATCTACCGGTCTCTCTATCTCATTTTCGGTTACATACTTTGAAATCAAGTCAATAAACTCCTTGCCGAACTTCTTAGCTTTACCTTCTCCAACGCCCTGACAATTACGCAATTCCTCTACTGTAATAGGGTAGTGAATTGACATATCCTCAAGAGATGGATCTGAATAAATTACAAAAGGGGGTAATTTTAGTCTTTTAGCAACAGACTGCCTCAAATCTTTAAGCATTGAAAGGAGAGTCTCATCACCAGCTGAAGAGCCTCTGGAAGAGCCGGCAACTATTGGTTCATCATCTGGTTCGTCATCTGTATACTCTCTATCTTCAGCGAGCATTAATTCAACAGGGTTCTCAAAAAACTGCCTACCCGCCTCTGTTACAGAGATAAGGCCATACTTTTCAATATCCTTCTCAATTAAATGGTGTACAAGAGCTTGCCTTATAACGGCCAACCAAAATTTGACTCCTTTTGACTTGCCTGCTCCAAAAAATTCAAGATTATTATGGTTATATGACTTAATAATTGAATTTGATACTCCGGCAAGTATATTTGCCAAGTGTTCTGACTTGAACTGCTCTTTCATTGACAGGATTAACTCCAGTAAAAGTGCAACCTCCTCCTTTCCATCAAATAATTTTTTAGGTGATAGGCAATTATCACAGGCACCACAATTCTCTTGTGAGTACTCTTCGCCAAAATAGTTTAAAAGAACCTTTCTTCTGCATAGGCTTGACTCCGCATAAGCAGCAGTTTCCATAAGTAGTTGCCTCCCTATCTCTTGTTCAGAAATAGGTTTACCCTGCATAAACTTCTCTAACTTCTGTATATCCTTATACGAATAAAAGGCTATACACCTCCCTTCTCCCCCATCTCTACCGGATCTTCCTGTCTCCTGATAATAGCTCTCAAGACTTTTAGGAATATCGTAATGTATCACAAATCTAACATCAGGTTTGTCAATACCCATACCAAAAGCGATAGTAGCAACAATAACATCTGCCTCCTCCATAAGGAACTTGTCCTGATTAGTTGCTCTTCTCGAGGCGTCAAGCCCTGCGTGATATGGTAATGCTTTTATACCATTGACAGATAAGAGTTGAGCAACCTCCTCAACCTTTTTTCTGCTAAGGCAATAAATAATCCCGGATTTACCTGAATTTGATTTAATATACTTGATTATCTCTCTCTCTGTATTAACTTTTGAGCGAATTTCATAAAAAAGATTTTCTCTGTTGAATGAGGTTTTAAAAACCCTAGCATCAAGCATTCCAAGATTTCGCTGAATATCATTCTGTACCTTAGGAGTAGCCGTTGCAGTTAGCGCAATAACAGGAGCTTTACCTATCTCTTGTACAATGGGATTAATACGCCTGTATTCAGGACGGAAGTCGTGACCCCATTCAGATATACAATGGGCTTCATCAACCGCATAAAATGATATCTTTAATTGTTTAAGAAAATTAATATTCTCCTCTTTTGTAAGAGACTCTGGAGCAACATAAAGCAATTTAGTCTGCCCAGAGAGCAGATCCTCCTTAACCTCTTGTATTTGGGCCTTATTGAGTGATGAATTTAAAAAATGAGCAATCCCCTCTCTCTCAACAACAAATCCCCTGATTGCATCTACCTGATTTTTCATAAGAGCAATAAGAGGTGATATAATTATAGCTACACCCGGCAACAATAGAGCCGGTAATTGATAGCACAGAGACTTACCTCCACCTGTAGGCATCAAAACAAAAGCATCGTTCCCCTCTAAAAGATGTCTAATTACATCCTCTTGCTCCCCCTTGAAGCTGCTAAAGCCGAAAAAGTGCTTAAGTTGACTGTGCAAAAACTCAGAACTGGTTTGCATATTTATTGTGTGTCCGAAAAATTCAAAATTTCGTTAAAAAAAGTTACCTTTGTTCCTCTAAGTTATCTAATAGTTTCATTATCGCAAAATTTTTTGAAAAAGTGATTGTTACTGTTGAGATAAAAAGAATAACCATTTAATTGAAATAGAGCACAACAATGACAATTTTCAACCCTAACGACCCGGGATTAGCAAATGGTAACTATTTTGCTCTCCCATATAGCCTAGAGGAGTCTGAAATTGCCCTAATATCTGTTCCTTGGGACGTAACTACCTCTTATAGAGCAGGAACACACAAAGGCCCCAAATCCATAATTGAAGCATCTGTTCAGGTTGATCTTTATGATGTAAATGTTAAAGATGCTTGGAATACTAAAATTGGAACTCTACCAGTTGATAATGAGATACCTAAGCAGAACAAAAAATTTAGAAAGATTGCCGAAACGGTTATTGATGGTCTTGAGCAGGGGAGAGATTTAAGCGAGTTTGAAGAGGAGAGTGCTAAAATCAATTCTGCAAGTGCAGCTCTAAACGAAAGAGTCTACAATTCGTGTAGAAAACTTATCAACCAAGGAAAAATTACAGGTGTTGTTGGAGGAGATCACAGTGTCCCTTTAGGCAATATTAAAGCAGTCTCTGAGCTTTGTGAGGAGTTTGGGATTTTACATCTTGACGCTCACGCAGATCTGCGAAAAGCCTACGAAGGATTTACCTATTCACACGCCTCTATAATGTACAACGCATTAAACGAGATTAATCAAATCTCTCAGCTTACCCAAGTAGGGGTAAGAGATTTTTGCGAAGAGGAGGCAGAAATAATAAACACAGATCCAAGAATCAGGTGTTTTACAGATTCAGAAATCAGAGGAAATCTTTATGATGGGAAAACCTGGAAACGTCAGTGTGAAGAGATAGTAGCAACTTTACCCTCAAATGTATACATCAGCTTTGATATTGACGGACTATCACCTGATTTATGTCCAAATACCGGAACTCCCGTGCCAGGAGGACTAAGTTTCAGGGAGGTTGATTATCTTCTTAATATGCTAGCACAATCTAATAAGAAAATTATCGGGTTTGACCTTTGCGAGGTATCACCCGGCAAGGATAATGAGTGGGACGCCAATGTTGGTGCCAGAATTTTATACAAACTTGCCTTATACACAAACTTGAACCAAAAAAAATAGCTCGATAAAGTATGAGGTCTTTTAAGCACCTGTTAAAACTGAATAAAAGAATAGAGCTCAGGAATCTTTTCAGTACTTTCTTTAACAACTCATCTACCGGAGGAATACTATTACTTATATCCGTCATTGCAGCCCTTGTGATTGCTAATAATCCAGAGTGGGCTCATATTATGGATATTCTTAATATTGAATTCGGCTTCTCATTAGGACGTTTCCATTTCGAAATGAGCGTGCTACATTGGATTAACGATGGGTTGATGACCATTTTTTTCCTTGTCGTAGGCCTTGAGATAAAAAGAGAGATGCTTGTTGGTGAATTATCAACATTTAAACAGGCTGCTCTACCAATCTTTGCCGCAATTGGAGGTATGGTCTTACCTGCTCTTCTCTATGTTTTCTTTAATGAAAACACAATAAGTGAAAATGGTTGGGGAACTCCAATGGCCACTGATATTGCTTTTGCATTAGGGATATTATCCCTGTTAGGAAAGAGAGTCCCTGTCGCATTAAAGGTGTTCTTAACTGCACTTGCAATTGTTGACGACCTTGGTGCTATTATTGTTTTAGCAGTATTCTACCCTACCCACGCCATTAATATTGAGCTTCTAATTTACTCGGGCATTCTCTTTACAATGTTACTTGCTTTTAATAGACTAAACATTAAAAAACCTGCATTTTACATTGTTCCCGGAGTTATTCTGTGGTTCCTTATTCTAGGTTCAGGTATTCATGCTACAATCGCAGGTGTTTTACTAGCAATTACTATTCCCGGCAGAAGCAACATTAACGAAGTTAGGTTTATTGTTGGAAGCAGATATCTAATAAACAAGTTTGCTGCTGCCAGTGATCACAGACTAAAAGTTCTTTCAAATCACGAACAGCAACAAGCTATTCATAGCCTTCATCAGAAATTGGACCAAGTGCATCCATTGATGATTAAGGTTGAACATATGCTACATCCGTGGGTAACATTTTTTATTATGCCTGTGTTTGCACTTGCCAATGCAGGTGTGTTACTTGATCCAGGTCTTTTTAAAGAATCACTTGCTCCAATTGTTCCCGGAATATTTTTTGGATTACTTTTTGGCAAACCATTCGGAATTTTTATTGCAAGTTGGATTGCCGTAAAGCTTAAAATAGCTGTTCTTCCAGGAGATATGACTTGGAGTCACGTTTTTTCTGTAGGAATTATTGCCGGCATTGGATTTACAATGTCTATCTTTATCGATAATCTTGCCTTTACAGACCAGAATGTTATTAATATGGGCAAAATGACAATTATTGGGACATCATTTATTGCTGCAGTAATTGGACTTACTGCAATATTATTAACTACAAAGAATAAACAACAAACAACAAATAACAACAAAGAAAAATGAAAACATTAAAATCGATTGCAATTGTAGCAATAGCTTCAGTTATGATCACATCTTGCGGAGAAAAGAAAAGTGCAGATTCTCTCAAAGTCTCAAAAGAGCTTACAGACTCTGCTAGCTACGCAGTGGGTGTATCTTTTGGGATGATGCTGAAAAATGCAAATTTCAATGACCTCAATTTTACAGAAATCAATAAAGCGATGAAGGATGTTTTATCCGAAAATGAGCTTAAAATTGATGATATGACTGCTAATGTGGTTATTCAAAGATATATGACAATTAGACAAGAGGCAATTGGAGAAGCTAACAAAGCAAAAGGAGTTGAATTTTTGGAGCAGAATAAGCAGAATGACAGCGTTCAAGTTGCAGAAAGTGGCCTTCAATACAAGATAATCATTCCTGGTTCTGACATTAAGCCGGAAGGAGAAGATACTGTTTCTGTTTTTTACAGAGGCACTCTCATCGATGGTACAGAATTCGATTCCTCAATGGGAAATAGCGAACCTGTTAAGTTTCCTGTAAATGCTGTTATACCTGGATGGAGCGAAGGTATTAAGCTAATTGGAGAGGGTGGAAAGATAAGACTTTATATTCCATCTGAACTTGCATACGGAGCACAACAAGCTGGGCCGGTTATTTCACCTAACTCAACTCTCATATTTGATGTAGATCTTGTTAAGGTAAGCAAAGCTACTACAAAAGAGGCTTCAAAGACTAATTAAATATGGCACTGGAAATAATCGGAAAAATTCACTCCAAACTAAGTGTCCAAAATGGTGTTAGTGCTCGCGGTAACTGGAGTAAACAAGAGTTTATTGTAGAGACTCAAGAGCAGTATCCGAGGAAAGTCTGTATGAACGTTTGGGGTGCAGACAAGGTTGAGGAACTTGGGAGATATAATGAGGGAGAGGTTATTAAAATCTCTGTAAATATCGAATCTAGAGAGTTCAACAACCGTTGGTATACAGATGTAAGGGCCTGGAAAATTGAGAGAATGGAATCTCAGCAGACTCAACAAGAAGGCTTTACGCCTCCACCAACAATGCCAGATTTCCCTTCAGATAGTGGAGAAGATGATCTCCCATTCTAAGTAGAATTGTTTAATAAATGAGACCGACTGGAATTCTAGTCGGTCTCATTTATTTTTACAGGTATCAGATCGTTAAATCTGTTCCACCAGGTTATCTGTCTTTTAGCATATCTTCTAGTATTCCTCTTTATTAAATCAACTGCCTCATAAAGTGAACAATTCCCATCAAGGTATCCAAAAAGTTCTGTATATCCTACCGTTTTTAAAGCCGGTAAATGTCTGAAATCGTATAAAGATTTAACCTCATCAAGCAGTCCCTCTTCCATCATCAAATCAACTCTTGAATTAATTCTGGAGTACAAAACATCTCTTGATCTTGTAATTAGTCTCTTTTCGATAATAAAGGGCCTCTCCCTTTGTGATCCACTTTTAAAAGATGAGAAGCGTCTACCAGTTTGAATTGTAACCTCCAGTGCTCTTAAAACTCTTCTGGAATTAGCTATTTCAATTGTATCATAACTCTCTCTATCCAAGACTCTTAAATCTGCCCTTAATGATTCAATTCCCTCCCTCTCTAGCCTCTCAGCAAGATTTTTTCTCAATTCAGGGTCTGCTGGTGGAAAATTATCTAATCCATAACAAAGTGCGTGGGCATACAAACCGGAACCTCCTGCTACAATCAATGTATCGTGCTCCTTAAACAACTCCTCAATAAGAGCTAACGCTTCAACTTCATATCTTCCAGCAGTATAGGACAAATGGATAGAGTGAGAAAAAATAAAATAGTGTTTTATTTTGGCTAGTTGAGTTTCAGATGGAGGAGCTGTTCCAATTTTCAACTCTTTATATATTTGTCTCGAGTCACAAGATACTATAGGAGAATTATAACTCTCAGCAAGAGAAATAGAATAATCTGTCTTGCCCGAGGCTGTTGGCCCAAGCACCAATATGAGTTTTTTTGACATTTCTTGGCAGATTATAACTCGCCTTCAGGCAGCTCTTCAGGACTATATCCTTCATCCAGATCTGGTTGAGGTAAAATAGACTCAAAGTCATCATAGTCATCAGAGAACTGATCCGGATTCCTCCCTTTTTCAGCAACAAGTCTTGGATATGACCGTCTTGATAAGGGCTCTTCGGTACCAATTAACTCAAGCCTCATTCCCCTATCCTTAAACATATTATATACATACATCAAGAATTCAATTCCTGAATTGAATGCAGATTCTACGGATACTTTATCCATTGATCCATCACCCATATCAAAGAGGCCATATTCTGTCTTAACTTTACTTGACTTTGATAAACCTCTGAATATCACCATCTGATCTGGAGCAAAACCCAAATCACTTTGGAGGAAAAGGTGAAATGAATAAAGAGAAGAGACACCTTTAACCTCATACTCTCTCATAAATATTTTATTGCCATCAATCGTGGCTTTAAGTCTGTAAATCATCAACCTGAAACTTTTTGTAAAGATAAAGAATTATTTTTGACCTAATGACAAAAGAAAAGATATGGTGTCGACTCCATCTGCATACTCGCTGGGACCAGGTTTCTGAGATTGGCCAAAAGATAGATACTTCGTTCGCTGCTTCCACTCAATAACTTGAATTTTCTCTTTTGATAATAAAATGAAATCTTCTATCTCTTTGATATTAGAATAATAATGAATTCCAACTAAAGCGAGGGGCGGCGGAAAATCAGACACTTCTGAGAGAATAAAAAAGTTCCCATCAATAAAACTTTCTCCAGAGAGAGTCATTATTGCTTTTTGATATTTATATGACGAAAAATATTCATCGTTTTCAAGCAGGTGCAAATATCTTTGGGATGATTGTAAAAATTGACTGAAATCATATCCATAGGGCACAAACAATTTGCTAATACTCCTACATCCCATTCCAAAATATAAAAACAGATCGTCACAGAGTAAATCAATATCAACATTTGATTCCTTTCCATCCAAAACAGCAAGAGAAGATTTGCTTCCCCTAAGTAAAGTGGGAATCAAACAATATTCACTTCCAATAATATTCATTGTAGAATCTGAACCAGAAGCGATTAACATTCGAATCTTCGTTGATATCTTTGCAACAAAGAGGACTCTATCTTCCCAGAATGGATTAATTTCAGCTAGAATATTAATAATTACAGGAAGAATAAACCTATCCTTCTTTGAAAGCTTCACTTCACATTTAAACCCAGATGCCAAGACTGATAAAATATCGTGAAAACCAACAGCGGGTATGTTTCCGGCAGCAATAACACCAATGTACTCCTCCCTTATATTGAGCAATTCACCATAACTTCTAATCCATGTTCTCAGAGCATCCTCATTAAGCATATAATTTGCTATTGAGATTATAGCACTTCTCTGCATCTCAATTGTAAAGTATGGGTTTACTCTTGATGAAGAACTCATTGCAATATGCAAATGGGAAGAATTTAATTCATCTGAAAGGGCTAAATTTAGTCTTCTGCCCAACTCAACAAAATCCTTTTGAAAAACATCTACATACATTTTGCAAAATTAGTAAAAAGGGAGTAATTTTACGAAACGGTTCCTAATACTCAATGGACGACATAAACTCCTCAGATTCATATAAAACGATTTCACAGCCCTCCACAGGTATCTACAAAGAACTTGGAAGCAAATTCCTCTCATTTGCATATCCTGTATCAAGCGAAGAGGAGATAAAAGTAATAATTACAACTTTAAAAAAAGAGTACCACGATGCAAGGCACCATTGCTACGCATACAGGATTGGACCGGAAGGAGACTTATGGCGAGCAAATGATGATGGAGAACCATCTTCCTCTGCGGGTAAACCAATATTAGGGCAGTTGCTCTCATATCAATTAAGTGACATTCTGGTTGTAGTAGTCAGATATTTTGGAGGGACAAAACTTGGCGTTCCTGGTCTTATAAGAGCTTACAAAAGTGCTACAGCTGACTCAATTGAAAATGCTAATATTGTTGAAAAAATTGCGACAAGGTTAGTTAATTTTTCGTATGACTATCTGCAAATGAATGATGTTATGAAGATTATTCGTGATTTTTCAGCGGAGTTAACAGAACAGGAGTTTGATAATATATGTAAAATTTCAGTTAGAGTCAGAAGAGGAGAATATGAGAAATTTTGTAATACTCTTGAACCTTTAGTAATAAATTTTGATTAGAATTATAAAAATATATTAAAATGTCTAAACATCTTATCTCTATTCACGACTTCTCTAAAGAGGAGATCTTAAAAGTCTTATCCCTGGCATCAAAATTTGAAGAGAGAAAGTCTGACCCAATCTTCAGCGATAAAGTTGTTGCCAGTCTCTTTTTTGAACCCTCAACCAGGACAAGGCTTAGCTTTGAAACTGCGGCAAACAGACTTGGAGCCAGAATAATAGGATTTTCAGACGCAGTAAACACGAGTGTAACAAAAGGCGAAACCTTGAAGGATACAATAAAAATGGTTTCAAACTATGCTGATCTTATCATCATACGACATCCCCTAGAAGGAAGCGCAAGATATGCTTCAGAGGTCTCCTCAGTGCCGGTTATTAACGCCGGTGATGGTGCAAATCAACACCCTTCACAAACCCTACTTGATCTATACTCAATCCTTAAAACTCAAGGAAGACTTGATAACTTAAATATAAACATCGTTGGGGACCTGAAATATGGAAGAACTGTTCACTCTCTGATGCAAGCTATGAGCCATTTTAAACCACACTTCAGGTTTACCGCTCCAAAAGAGTTAAGAATGCCTGAAGAGTATAAGGAGCAACTTAAGATTAATGGAATTCCTTTTGATGAGAGCGAAAGGCTTGAAGATGGAATTGAAAATATGGACATAGTATATATGACTAGGGTACAAAGGGAGAGATTCACAGATGCGATAGAGTATGAGAGAGTTAAAAATGTATATAGTCTTAAAAATGAGATGCTGGATTTTGCCAAACCAAATATGAAGATACTTCACCCTCTACCTAGAATTAATGAGATTCACCAAGATGTTGATAACAGCAATCACGCATATTATTTCGAACAGGCAGGAAATGGTGTATACACAAGAATGGCAATAATCAAAATGCTACTTGATAAAATAGATATTTAAAAAAATCAACTATGTCACCAATGGAAAAACATCTTAAGGTAAGTGCAATCAAGGATGGAACAGTCTTGGATCATATCCCTGCAAATCAATTATTTAAAGTTATAGACATTTTAGGGCTTAGCAAAATAACTAATCAAATCACTTTTGGAACAAATTTAGATAGCAAATTGCTTGGTAAAAAGGCAATAATAAAAATTGCGGATAAATTTTTTGAAGATAATGACATTAACAGAATTGCCCTTATCGCTCCACAAGCAAAAATTAATATAATTCACGACTTTCAGGTCGTTGAAAAAAAGGTGCTTTCTGTTCCCTCAACAATAAAGGGTATTGCTAAGTGTATGAATCCTGCTTGTATTACAAATCATCAGGATGTCGAAACCTCATTTGCTACTATATCAGACTCACCAGAACTCAAGTTACTTTGTAAATATTGCGAAAAGGTAACTGACGAGAAAAACTTAAAAATTATTAGCAATAATTAACTCAAACCTAACAATTACTCAATTTTTGGCCACTTATTATTTGGGATTCGTATTTTTTGATTTACCTTTGAAGCAAGAATACCATAATTATTAAAAACATATTATAATGAAAGTTGCTCATAATTTTAACGCAGGGCCGTGCGTTCTGCCGAGGCCTGCAGTTCAGGCCGCTATTGACTCCCTTAATGACTTCAAAGGAACAGGTATGTCTGTTATTGAAGTTTCTCACAGATCTAAGGAGTGGGAAGCTGTAATGGAGGAGTGTCGCTCATTATGGAAAGAGTTGCTGGAGATCCCGGAGGGTTACCACGTATTATTCCTCGGTGGCGGAGCAAGTATGCAATTCCTATACGTAGCAATGAATTTACTCGAAAACAAAGCCGGGTATCTTGAAACTGGTGTATGGGCAAAAAAGGCTCTCAAAGAGGCTAAAGGTTTTGGTAATGCGTTTGCGGTAGCTTCATCTGCCGATAAAAATTTTAGTTACATTCCAAAAGGATATGACCTTTCAGCAGATCTTGATTACTTTCATATTACAACAAATAATACTATTTACGGAACTGAGATAAAAGAGGATATGGACTGCCCTGTTAATCTCGTTGCAGATATGTCTTCTGATATTATGAGTCGCCCGGTAGATGTTAGCAAATATGCTCTTATTTATGGGGGCGCACAGAAAAATGTTGGTCCTGCAGGTGTAACATTTGTAATCGTAAGAGAGGATATTCTTGGCAAAGTAAGTCGCTTCTTACCTACAATGCTTGATTACAGAACTCATATTAAAGAGAGCTCTATGTTTAACACTCCGCCGGTATTTTCAATTTTCGTAATGACTGAGACACTCAAATGGGTTAAAGCAAATGGTGGTCTTAAGGCTATGAAAGTTCATAATGAAGAGAAAGCTGCCCTTTTATACAATGAAATTGATCGCAACAAAATGTTTGCAGGAACAGCAGCCATTGAAGATCGCTCCTTAATGAACATCTGCTTTGTTATGTCAGATGAGTACAAGGATAAAGAGGAGTCTTTTATGGCTTTTGCCAAAGAGAGGGGAATGGTTGGTATTAAAGGGCACCGTTCCGTTGGTGGTTTCCGTGCTTCCACATACAATGCCTGCCCTGTAGAGAGCATTAAGGCATTAGTAGAGTGTATGCAAGAATTCGAAAAGCTTAACGCTTAATTATTTAATTAAAAGCTAGTATTATGAAAGTACTTGTAGCAACTGAAAAACCTTTCGCAAAGGCGGCGGTCGAAGGAATAAGAGATATTGTAGAAAATGCTGGTCATAAACTTGCCCTTCTTGAAAAATATTCAGACAAGCAAGAGTTATTAGATGCAGTTGCAGATTCAGATGCATTAATCGTTCGTTCAGATAAAGTTACTGCCGAGGTGGTAGAAGCAGCAAAGAATTTAAAAATTGTTGTTAGAGCTGGTGCCGGATACGACAATCTTGATCTTGTAGCCTGCTCCTCCAAGGGCATTGTTGCGATGAATACCCCGGGACAAAACTCTAATGCTGTTGCAGAACTTGCAATTGGAATGATGATATATATATCTCGTAACTCATTTACACCAGGAACAGGAGGAGAATTAAAGGGAAAAACAATTGGGATTCACGCATACGGAAATGTTGGCCGAATTGTAGCGGAACTTGCCAAAGGATTCGGAATGAATGTAATTGCATTTGATCCGTTTGTAGATCCTGAGAAGATAAAAGCGGATGGTGTTAAGCCGGTAAAAACTCTTGAAGAACTTTATGAGAATTCTAATTTTCTCTCTCTTCATATACCTGCAACAGCAGAGACTAAAAAATCTGTTGGGACTTTGCTAATGTCCAAAATGCCTAAAGGAGCTTGTCTGGTTAACACTGCAAGAAAAGAGGTTATTAATGAAGAGGAGCTTGTAACTGTTCTAGAGCAGAGACCGGATCTTAAATACGTAACCGATATTGCAGCAGATAATCAAACTCTTCTCAATGAAAAATTTGCTGGCAGAGTATTTGCCACGGCAAAAAAAATGGGAGCAGAGACAGCTGAGGCAAACATTAATGCCGGACTAGCTGCTGCAAATCAGATTATCAAATTCCTAGCCACAGGCGATAGAACATTCCAGGTTAATAAATAATAATATAATTTTTCTATATAAATGGTAAAAGTTAAACCTTTTGCAGCCGTTAGACCTCCTAAAGAACTAGTTAAAGAGGTAGCAGCTCGCCCATACGATGTATTAAATTCTATAGAGGCCAAACAAGAAGCGGGAGAAAAGTCACTTCTCCACATTACAAAGCCGGAAATAGATTTTGATCCAATTATTGACGAACACACTCAAGAGGCTTATAACAAAGCCGTGGAAAACTTCAAACTTTGGCAAGAGAGAGGATGGCTTGTGCAAGATAAGAAAGAGATGTACTATGTTTACGCACAAACAATGGATGGAAGGACTCAGTACGGATTAGTTGTTGGTGCCAATGTAGAAGATTATCTCACTGGGAAGATTAAAAAACACGAACTTACCAGAAAGGATAAGGAAGAGGATAGAATGATTCACGTACGTATTCAGGATGCAAATATTGAACCCGTTTTCTTTGCGTACCCGGATAACAATGAGATTAATGCTATTGTTGACAGCGTTGTAAAGAGCAAACCTGCAGATTATGACTTTGTTGCTGAAGATGGGTTTGGACATCACTTCTGGACAATTGAAGATGATATCACAAACAATAAAATCACTGAGATTTTCTCTACAATCCCAGCATTTTATGTTGCTGACGGACATCA
Organism: Bacteroidales bacterium; assembly: GCA_028700975.1. Taxonomy (GTDB): domain Bacteria; phylum Bacteroidota; class Bacteroidia; order Bacteroidales; family UBA932; genus Bact-08. The sequence goes on from JAQVRQ010000009.1 coordinate 36,034, forward strand.
CAGAACAGCTGCAGCAGCACTAGTTGGTGAGGAAAAGAGGAGTAAAAATCCTAATCACACCGGTGAAGAAGAGTACAACTTTTTTATGGCAGTTGTATTTCCTGAAAGTCATTTAAAGATTATTGATTACAATCGAGTAGTTAAAGATCTGAATGGAATGACTAATGATGAATTCATTGAAAAACTTACAGAGGATTTTATAGTAGAGGATAAGGGTACAACAATTTACGCCCCTTCCGGACTTCATAATTTTTCAATGTTCATTAATAAAAAGTGGTATTCGCTTACTGCCCGCGATGGAAGGTATGACGACAACGATCCTATTGGTGTTCTTGATGTTACAGTCCTTTCAAACCTTGTATTTGATAAACTCCTAGATATTAAAGACCTCAGAACATCAAAAAGAATTGATTTTGTTGGTGGAATAAGAGGTCTTGCTGAACTTAGCAGAAGAGTAGATTCAGGAGAGATGGCTGCTGCATTTGCTCTATATCCTGTCTCTATGAGGCAGCTTATTGATATTGCAGATACCAACAATATTATGCCTCCTAAAACCACTTGGTTTGAGCCTAAACTAAGGAGTGGTCTGGCAATACATAAACTCAGCAAATAACATTACAGCTTTATACTACAGAAACGGCCGGAAATTCCGGCCGTTTTTTTGAATAATTGGAGTCTTAAAAAATACTCTATCTCCTTGTTCTTAACTTCTTTAATCATAGTGGAGACATAGGTAGACCCTATTATTAAGTAAATCAATCAACAAAAAGTTGGAAATCTAAAAATAAGGATTACCTTTGTCGCTGATGGAGCCTTTAGTTCTTTTGACAGATATTCAAAACATCTCACTTTAATCGTAGGAAATTTCGTTAAGTAGACTTTTGCGTAATGTATATATTCAGGTGACTCCATCAATTAATTTTTTATTTATTTTTAGTTTATTTAATGAACATTTTCATTTCTAATCTGAGCTGGGCTATCAAAGATGGCGACCTCAGAGAATTGTTTGCCGAGTACGGCGAAATCTCATCTGCAAAAGTAATCATGGACAGAGAAACCGGTAAATCCAGAGGATTCGGTTTTGTTGAAATGCCTAATGAAGAAGAGGGTAAAAAGGCTATCGAAGAGCTTGACAAAGCTGAATACGATGGTAAAGTAATAACAGTTAACGTTGCAAAACCTCGTGAAGACAGAGGTGGCAGCAGAGGTGGCTTCGGCGGTGGAAATCGTGGTGGCGGCTTCGGTGGCGGAAATCGTGGCGGTGGATTTGACAGAGGAAGCAGAAGAAGCTACTAAGTCATAACAAAGCTTATAAATTATACGGTGTATCAAATTTGATACACCGTTTTTTTTATGTAAAATTGTATATAAGAATATTAGAATTTATGAACAGATATCACTGGATGTTAATTATCTTCTTTATTGTTTTAATATGGTCTGCTATTAATCCGTATGATTATTTTACGTGGTTCGCAGAAGTAATCCCTGGAATAATAATTCTGCTTATATTTGGATTAACATATAAAAAACATAGGTTCACAGATTTTACATATTATATTTTGTTTGCACACTGTTTACTACTTTTTGTGGGAGGTCACTATACTTATGCTAAAGTACCTCTCTTTACAACTCTGGGTGAATTATTAGATACAGGACGAAACAGTTATGATAAAATTGGCCATCTATTTCAGGGTTTTACGCCGGTTCTAGTTGTAAGAGAATTCCTAATAAGAAAAAGAATATTAAAAGATGGTATATGGAACTCAATATTTGCCATTTCAGTTGCGTTAGCATTTAGTGCATTTTATGAGATAATTGAATGGTTTGCTGCAATCTCCACATCAACAGGAGCAGAAGATTTTCTTGGAACACAAGGATATGAGTGGGATACTCAAGCAGATATGTTCTGGGCACTAATTGGAGGTTTGGCAATGCTGCTTATATTTAGAAAATACCACAATAGGTTAATTAATAGAGTTGATGTACCTTAAATTTACCGCTATGAAAAAATTTATAATATCTATATTTTTTCTTTTCATCCTCTCACCCTTTTGGACTCTTTTTGGACAGGATGATTATATAATAACTATTGAAGACAAAAAAATAAGTGGGATCTCAATTTCATCATATCCAAAGGCACTTGAAGAATATGTTGTAAATTTCTATAATGACAATCTTATGACAAAATCAGAAGATTTAAAGATTAGTTATAATATTGTAAAAACTAACAGGGCAAGAGAGATTGAATATAGTAATGTCAAGAAATTTGTAGCGTCAGGTGTTGAGCACATTCCGTGGCACGCCCGTTCAATACCATTTAAAGAAGATAGGATAGTCTTTGACACAATAGTTCCTGTTTCCGATAAGTCAAAAGAGGAGCTCTACTCTTTGGCAAGAAGTTCAATTATCCTGGGAATGTCTTTAACAGCTGAGCAAATTCAAAAAACACTTATAGAGGATAAGGAGAGTGGATCAATTATGGTAAGAAAGCTAACAGTGGGATCTGGAAGCCAGGGAAAGTTTACAAGCTACATCTATTTTGATCTTTTAATAAGGGTTAAAGATGGCAAAGCTCGTATGACTATTGGAGATATTAATCTCCATTACGCTAAAGGGCAAATCTTTAACGACGCAGTAGTTTACAACTATGACATTAAGGCAGAGGATTTCACAACAAGCTGGAGAAAAGGGAATACAATAAAAAGTCACTACTATAAAGGTCTTCTTCTAATGTTCTACAATATTGAAGATGTACTTATAAAGAATTTTGTAGAACTCTACACAGAGGAAAATCCTTTAAGCGACTGGTAGTATTGACCCTAGAATAATTCGAGAATTTTTACAAAGAGAGGAATAAGCAGAGAGGTAAACAATCCCATCAATGCTATAGCTAATCCTCCTGCGGCTCCTTCAATTGCGCCCATTTCAAGTGCTTTTGCTGTTCCTATTCCGTGAGAAGCGGAACCAAGAGCTATCCCCATAGCCAGAGGAGAATCTATTCCTGAAATTTTAAGAAACCACGGGCCGGTAACAGCTCCAAAAATTCCTGCAATTATAACAATAACAGAGGTAAGGTATATGTCACCCCCGTGTTCTGCAGAGAGCACTATTGCTATGGGATTGGTTACAGACTTTGGCATAAGAGTAATTATAGCAGATGAGTCAGAACCAGCAATTAGTGCTGGAAATACTACAGTTATCAGCGCAGTAAGACTGCCTAGTAGTGTAGCAGTAAAGATTGCTACTCCTCGTTCTTTAATATACTCATAATGCTTATGGAGAAGATAACCAAATGCAACTACTGAGATATTAAGCATATACTTTAGGACTTTTGTGTTTTCCTCATATAATTCCATACCTGCTCCGCATAATGAGCATAGTAAAATTACAAGAGCCGTTGCAACAATAACCGTATGAAATAGCATCCATTTTGTTCTCCTGTATATCTCTCTTCCAATAAAATAGGAAACAGCAGTAACAATTATGAAAAAAATCTCAAGTAAAACAGAATGGTTCATCTTTTATCAATTTTTTGCGCAACCGTTCCTGCAATCCAAAGAACTATCCAAGTGCTAATCGTGGCCGCAATTACAATTGAAATAGCATCATTCTTCAAGGAGGAGAAAGAAATCAGAGCAATTCCAGCTGTTACCGGAATAAAAAACAGCATAAGATTATCAAGAAAAAAGGATGCAGGTTCCTTTATCCACTCCTCCTTCACAATCTTTAATCGCAATAGAAGAAAGAGGAGGATCATACCAGCTACCGGCGGTGATAGATATCCTCCAAAAAATTTACTTATTGCCATTCCCAAATAGTATGAAAATGCCAAAGAGGCACATCCAGCAGCAAAAAATATAACTCTTCTGTATTTCAAGGTAATTAAAATTCTTTCATCCATTCATAGGTTGAATAGTGCTCACCGGTCATACCAACTGCCTCATACACCCTTTGGGCTTTGGAATTACGTTTATCGACATATAATCTAATACCCATAACATCTTTCCTACTTATAACTAATTGCTTAACATATGAGTATAAAGCACCAAAGACCCCCTCTTTTCTCATTTCAGGGATAACATATACAGATTGAATCCACCATACCCATCCATTTCTCCAGTCACTCCATTCGGTAGTAAGCATAAGCATTCCTACCGGCTTATCGTTAATTTGGGCAACAAAATAATTTGCTTTTGATGAATCTTTTAGCGCAGAAGTAATTCCTCTCTCTAAAACAAGACGATCAAGTTTTAGTCCCTCTGTCTCTAGAGCCATCTCTAATTGAAAACCTACCATCTGAGACAAATCAGCCTCATTAGCAGGTGCTATAACTATTTTTTTTGTCATCTATTATTTCATTTTTGGTCTGAAACCATCAATTTTAACTAATTCTTTAACAACATCATATGCAATTGCCACATCTTCTGCAACACCTCTCCAATCCCACTCTGGGTTATAATTATCTGCTGGTCTATGATATACATTGGCAATAAAATCGTCCCAACTCTCTTTTGCCCACTCTTTCCCAAATTCCCTGCTGTCATAACATCCATATGCCCAGATTGATGGTACACCTCTTTTATAAAATGGAAAATGATCACTTCTGAAGAATAGTCCCGTATGAGAGTTTGGATCTGGAAGAAGATACCTACCTTGACTAGCAGCAACTGACTCATAAAGAGAATCAAGAGTTGAATATCCAAAGCCAATCATAGTCAGATCATTCATTGTACCTCTAGGAACCATCATATCATTATTCAGGCAAGCAATTGTATTACTCATTGGTATTACTGGATTTTGTGCGTAATAGTCACTTCCAATTAATCCCTGCTCTTCAGCAGTAGGAAAAAGAATAATGATTGATCTATCCGGACGTACTCCACTCTTTTTAAACATTCGGCCTATCTCCGTAGCCCAGGCCATTGTTGTTCCATTGTCCACAGCACCATTATATATGGAGTCTCCGTTCTGAGGCTCTCCTATACCAAAATGGTCCCAATGTGCCGTAATTACAACAGCCTCCTCTGGTTTAGTTTCTCCATTTAATATTCCAGCGACGTTAATTGAGCTATCTCTTACTATGGAGTTTGAAATATCTACGGTGAAATATGCATCCAGTTCAAATGGTTTGAAGCCTCTTTTTGAAGAGTGCCTCCTTAATGAGTCAATATTATATCCAAGCTCTCCAAAAATTTTAGTGGCACTCTCTAAACTGAGCCACCCATTAACCAAACATCTTTTAGTTAAACCATTATCATCAATAAAAAACCTGGGTGTTATTGAGCTACCTCGAGGAACGTTAAAGTCATAACCGGCACCTTCAGTTTCGTGAATAATCAGAATTGCATCTGCTCCTTTTCTTGCAGCCTCTTCATATTTGTAAGTCCATCTACCATAATATGTCATCTCTCTCCCTTTAAAAAGAGATGGATCATTTGTGTATAAACCCGGATCATTTATCATTACTACAAGAGTCTTCCCCTTTAGGTCTACTCCATCATAATCATTCCAGTCCCACTCTTCCGAATCTATACCGAATCCGGCAAAAACCAGTTTAGATGAGTTTAAAGCAACTCTTTCCATTGCTTGGGGAGAATTAATCGCTATCTGATCCGGTGCCTTAAGTGCTATCTTCTTTCCCTTTACATTAAAATGGACATCACCATTAACAGAAGATGTCACCATTAACATTGGAACATCCTGAAAATATGACCCATCAAAAGCTGGCTCAAAACCAATTGATTTTAACTCACTTGCCAGATATTTTACAGAGAGTTGCTCACCCTCTGTAAAGGGCATCCTTCCAGAAAAATGGTCAGATGAAAGATCTTTTGTGACTCTCTTCATATCTTCTATACTCACAAGATCCAGTGAATTGGTATAGTTATCACAAGAATTCAGTAGTATCAAGGAGAACAAAATTATTATACCTCTTTTCATATATTTATTTTTTAGAAAATTATTAGAAGTTCAATGGTTATTTTATCTGAATCCATCTCCTCATAAAGGTTAAGTACAGGAAGAATTCTGTTAACAATATATTTCTCAAAATCTACCCTCAAAAGAGAGGAAAAAGGTTTAGTATCAAATCCAAACGATAATCCTGCTGTAATTCTACTTGCGTCTACTAAGTTATCATCATCTGCCTCACCCATCATATCCCACCTTACAGCTGGTGTGATATCTCTAAAAATTCCTGTTTTAGATATCGGAAATGAAAAGGCTCCCTGAATAGAGAAAGCATTTAGAGTTTGTTTATCAAAATAGTTTTTTCTACTCAGAAATTCAGTCTCAATTTTAAATCTATCTTTTCCATACCTTAAATCTCCACCCCAAACAAAGAGATCTCTCTCTACTCCAGGATATCTATATGCCTTAGCCGAAGCTTTTAACCCTTTCATACTTCCGATGGTTGCACTCGCACCCCAAGAGAGTTGCTCTGTCCACACAGGATCATTAATCTTAGAGGCGTTGAAAATCCCCCCTTCAAACTCAAAAGGCACCCCTTCAATATTAAAATTATAATTTGCAACTAACCCAATATCTCTCGTACCTGGAACAAAATACTTGACGTGAAAAGATCTGTTTGCAAAGAGCATTTGCGCAGGAGTAGTCTGGTATGAGTTATAGAGTGGGATTGAGGTCTGGCCAAGAGTGAATTTGAGGTTTGGAATTGGCTCAATAGTGGCCGAAAGGTCCAGCACTTCAAATTTACCTTGATTACTAAGTTCAACCTGTATCCTATAACTTAACTTATTAAATGGATTACCAGACAAGCCCATTCTAGAGTTCCTGACAGAGAATCGGGACCTGGATGTCTCAGTAGCATATTCAAATTTTGTCTTAAGGCTTCCATCAAATTCTATAATCTTCAGAGAGTCTTTATTATTAGCAAATACATTGTTAAAACATAGTAAAACGCAAAGAAATATTATAATCTTCCTCAATATCATATAGTGTTTTTTTAAAGAGCAAAAATACCAATTTTAATCTGTCAATTTGTTAACTTTGGGCTTTAATGATTTTTAAAATAAAAGAAACCTTAAAAATTTATTTAATGAACACCCCGAAAAAAAATTATGCATTGCCTATTGCAATGATGTTTGCGCTCTTTTTTATGATTGCCTTCGTTACAGGCCTTCAAAATCCAATGGGCGTTATTGTGAAAAATCAATTTGGAGCAAGCAATTTCCTCTCACAGATAGGCAACTTTGCAATTTTCATAGCTTATGCATTTATGGGCATACCGGCTGGGATTATGCTTCAGAAAATAGGATATAAAAAAACGGCACTTACTGCTATTGTCGTTGGATTTATTGGAGTGGGCACAACTTATTTCTCCGGCCAGGTTGAAAACTTTTCTGTATACATACTGGGAGCGTTCATAACTGGTTTTGCAATGACTATGTTTAATGTCGTTGTAAATCCTCTTCTTAACGGACTCGGCTCAAACGAAAGGCAAGGGAACCAATTGCTTCAGTTTGGAGGCTCAATTAACTCAATTGGAGCTACCATTGTACCTGTGCTTGTTGGATATCTGATGGGAACAGATGAGAGTATAAGAACTATTGCAAAGGCAAATCCTGCTCTCTTCCTTGCAATGGGTATTTTTGTCTTGGCGTTTCTTGTACTTTACTTCGTAAATATACCTGAACCTTTCATTTCAAAAGAGAAAACCATTAAGATTAAAGATCCGCACAGTGCGCTATCTTTCAGGCATTTTGTCCTAGGTATGATAGCTATATTCATTTATGTTGGAGTTGAAGTTGGAATACCTAACATTGCTAATCTTTATCTTACATCCGGAGGTGAATCTGGTGGAATGGGCCTTGATCCCTCTGTGGCAGGAACAGTTGTTGGCACTTATTGGTTTTTAATGCTTTTAGGAAGACTTACAGGAGGAATTCTTGGATCAAAATATTCTAGTAAAACAATGCTTACTACGGTCTCATCACTTGCTCTAATACTCGTATTACTTGGAATTTTTATGCCAGAAAGTGTTATTGTTAAAATGCCTGTTTTCAGATCTGATATTTCATTTGGACTAGCTGAAGTTCCGGTTGGTGTAATGTTTCTGATTATGGTAGGCTTATGTACCTCTGTAATGTGGGGTAGTATCTT
>JAQVRQ010000051.1:0-8338 GCA_028700975.1 Bacteroidales bacterium
TCCTGAAGGTTAAAACGCATCTGATAGCCAAATACACTTTTGGTTCCGGTGCCGGTTCGGTCAGACTTAAGTGTTCCGTTTGACATTATATGCTCAAGAAGAGAGAGATATGTTTTCATATTAATTATACTCTTTGGATACCCAAATATAGTAAAAAGGGTTCTGTTGTTGACACATTTTTATTACATTTGAGGAAAATCAAAAATTGGCGATATGAAAGCGCTATCAACTCTTTTCGTAAAAAAATCAGTTCTGATTACTTGCTTGGTTGTCTATGTGGCAGTAGTTATTACTGGCTGTACAAAAGCACCTGAACCTGTCTCCAAAAACAGAACTCTTACCAGTACCACAATGCTCCCAATGTCTGGCAACGGGGACTATGCAGAACAGATTATAATCTGGAAAAACTACACAACCTCTTTTTACGACTTTAGCATTTTACACAATACGCTGGGTTCTATATTAAGGCAAAATGTGGGAATCTCATTTATGGAGAATCTGGTTGAGACAAAATTTATGAACGCATATTACTCCCTTATAGCACTGGACGATCTCTTTGTTGATGGAATTTACCAATTGGCAAATGGTACACCATCACCACCTGCACTTCTTGACCAGATACAATTAGTTGATTTTTCAATTCAGGGAGGTGCAATTAATACAAAATATGTTGATTCGTGGTCAAAGTTCAAACCTCAGATATATGCAATTGTAAGAAAAGCAAATACTGAGACCGAGACCGGCAAAGAGCTAAAAGCTGCTGCGGAGGATTTTATAACTAGGGTTGACTCCTGTATATCATTAATGTACCAGATATTATGAAAACATTAAACACTTTTTTATTTACGACTATTCTTGTTTTAGCATTCTCATTTTCAGCTGGTGCCCAAGCCAGAGAGATAGTACTATCACACTACATTTTACCTGATTTTACAGAGGGATATGTGATGATGAATGGAGGACGAACTCAGCAGATGTTTCTTAATTACAATTCTGTAACAGAGGAGATGGTTTTTAAAAGAGGAGAGAGCATACTGGCCATAGGAAAAGAGGAGGTAAAAGAGGTGGAGTATGCAGTAATAAACGACAGGAGATTTGATGTAATAAATGGTAAATTCTATGAACTCCTATACGAGGGTGATAGAATAGTTTATGCAGAGCATCGCTGTGTGGTAATCCCTCCTGGCAATCCTGCTCCGTATGGAGGAACATCACAAGTATCTTCTGTAGACAGGTACTCCGGAATTTCAGATGGAGGACTATACTATAAACTTCAGCTTCCGGATGGTTACACTGTTAAACCATCAATTAGTTATCATATTATCAGGGATGGAAAAACAACAAAGGTTTATAGTCTTAAACAGTTTCGTAAAGCCTATTCAGACAAAAGAGATGCCTTTGATAAATATATAAAGGAGAACAAAGTGGTGTTTGAAAATCCGGAAAGTATCATAGTTATGGCACAAGCTTTGAACAAATAGCAACCAACAATAATAACCTCAAAAAGATGAAAAAAATAATCTGCACAATAATAGCCACAATTGTCACTGTTGCATCAATGGCCCAGGTAAAGGTACTTGAACAGGAGGTGAAGCACTATATACTTGATGATTTCACAATGGGATTCATATATATGAAGAACGGAGTGATTAACAGGGGAGCTCTTAACTATAATTCTGTTACAGAGGAGATGCTCTTCAAAGATAAAGGGAAAATTATGTCAATAGGTAAGGATGAGATAGACCTTGTTGACACAGTCGTAATAGAAAACAAAAAATTCTACCCATATAACGGAAAGTTTTTGGAGGTAGCCTATGCAACAGGTGGCAGAGAGCTTCTGGTTGAGCATAAATGCAGAGTAATAGAGCCCCCAAAACCATCTGCATATGGGACAACCACAGAGACAGCTTCGTCAAAAAGCTATACAAATTTAACAGCAAACGGAATGTTCTACTCACTGGAAATTCCGGAGGGTTATAGAATTGTCCCTTATAAATACTACTGGTTTAAGGATGGCAAAAAGATGACAAAGATTATCAACATTCGTCAGCTGGAGAAGCTATTTAAGGGAGAGAAGGAGCGTTTCAAAGAGTATATGAAAGAGAATAAGGTAAGCTTCAATAGCGTTTCGGATGTAAATGCCCTAGTGAAGCATATGCTTGAGTAATTTGAAAGAGCAGCCTTTCCCTAAACTTTTTTCATTTTATGCAACTTTTCAGCCGCAGTTTACGTCACATATACATTATAATATACAACTCTAAATAAAATGAAAAAACTTATCATCCTCTTTGTAGCAATTACCTCGCTACTATTTGCCTCTTGCTCTTGTGTCTTTTCAGGAATTCATCCTGAAGGTGAGTATATAGCAAAAACTATTAATGCAGAGCCATTTGAGAACATTAGCTACTCCGCAGGGATGGAGCTTATTATAACACAGGATTCCACTACATCGGTAGTGTTGGAGACTTATGAAAATATTCACGATTACATACAAGTAGAAGTAGTTGATAATACTCTTAAGATTACAAAAGATTTCTCTGTGAATTTTATTAATCCTAAAATCAAGATCTACGTAAAGACAGCCAAATTAGAAAAAATTACAGCCAGTGCAGGAACACGTTTGGATATGAGTGCCGGTTGGGAGGGAGAGACACTTGATATTGATATAAGCGCAGGCTCTTCTGCAATAGGTAATCTAATGCTTAAAGAGCTGTCGTTAAATATGTCAGCAGGAACACGTGCAGAATTTGAGGGCAGAGCTGAGAAGTTTTCACTTGATGCCTCAAGCGGAAGCTCCTTTAAATCTTACAATCTGGAAACCTCAGTATGTGATGTAAATATCTCTTCCGGAGCATTGGCCTATCTATATGTATCTGATTTTCTCTCTGCCGAGGCTTCAAGTGGCGCCAGTATCCGCTACAAAGGCAATCCACAGCTTAAGACTAAAATTCACAGCGGAGCAAGTATCAGGAACGTTGATTAATCAGTAACCCAGTATAGTTCAAATTGGAAAGGGCTAGAGATTTACTATCTCTCTCTCAGGGAGAAATAGTTTTTTTAGCCCTATTCTGCTTTTAACAGCGAAGTAAATATAGAGCAGTGTAAAAACAGTGTCAATAATTCCTGTAAACCAGAATGTAGTGGGGAAATCGGGTACAAATATCATAAATGCATACAATTGACCCACATAAAACAGCCGACCAAAAATCAGACAACCAACATTGAATGCATATCTTTTAATATTAAAAGAGGAGAAAAATTGTAGGTATGCAAAACAGAGAAAAAAGGAACCAAGGAATATTGCATAGAACGGATCCATAGGAGGATTATCTATACTCCTGCCCGTCCCAATACAAAATATGTATAAAAATCCCGCAATTGTATCCCACACGCCACTTGCAAAAAAAGTAAAGGCCAAAAGTTTCAGGTATTTCTCTTTCATATCTGTGAGGGTTCTAGTTATTAATATGCAAATCTAATAGCTAAAACTTCTGAATGTCAAAAATATTTGATTGAAAGAGTGTTTTAAAGCAATAAAGGTGTAATCTAATACTAAGTTTTCAATTTGGAAATTTTAAAGGATATTACAGATAAAGATAGGTGAGGTATCTTTACAATCTATTGTGAAATTTCAATGCGCTCCTTATCTTTGACATATTAATAAGACATATATGGACAAAAGTGGACATTCTTGCACATATCATAGTATTTCAGATATTTCTGAAAAATTAAATATATCTCAAAAAACTATTAGACGTCACTTAGCAAGTGGAAGATTGAAATCAATTAAAATAGGAGGAGTATATAGAATACCAGTAGATGCTTTAAATGATTTTTTAAATCATAATGATCTTCAAAGCGAAACTGTTTTAGGATTTGATCTATTCGGAAAAAAAATATTCTCAGAGAAGGATTCAATAAAAATTAAATCAAATAGTAAGGATGAGGTTAATTGGAAAGACATATCAAATTCCTGGGATAATGTTTCAGACTCAACCCTTACTTTTGTAGATGTCTTCTCCGGTGCCGGCGGAATAACGAAAGGATTTGAATTAGCTGGATTACGGGGTGTGTGCGGACTAGATTGGTTTAAAGAAGCCGGATTAACATATAAGAGAAATTTTAATCACCCTTTAGTCGAGGGTGACATTAGGAGTTCTAGTACTAAATCAGAATTCTATAATACGATTGAAAGAGAATTAAACGGTAGTAAATTAAATATTGTTGCAGGTGGATTCCCTTGTCAAGGATTTAGTATGGCGGGCAATAGGATAGAAGATGACCCCAGAAATTCATTATACAAAGAATTACTTGAGATTGTTGAACACTTGCAGCCTGAATTTGTGGTTTGTGAAAATGTTGTAGGACTCAGATCGATGCTAGGAGGAAGAGTTGAAGCTAAGATTTTAGAAGATTTTGCAGAGGCTGGATACTCAATGAATGTTACTGTTTTAAGGGCTGCTGACTATGGCGTTCCACAAAAACGAGATAGAGTTATTTTTATTGGCAATAGAATAGATAAGCCTAACTATCATCCGGAACCGTTTCTAACTCCAGATAAATACAAGACTACAGGCGAGGCAATAGGTGATTTAATGACACTTGAAGACAATCCCGAGTTCAACCATATTAAAACTAGGCATAGGCCAGATATGGTTGAAAAAATGTTGTCGTTAAAAGAGGGAGATAGTCTATATAAAGGTTATTCTGACGCTTGGAAAAAATGCCCTTGGAACGAGGCCTCCTGTACTATAAAAGAAAATCACGGAGGTGTAAATGTTCATCCAAAACTTGGTCGGGTGTTGACTGCCAGAGAGATGGCTAGATTGCAGTCCTTTCCAGATGACTTTATTTTTGAAGGACCAAAAAATAAACAGCTTGTGCAACTAGGAAATGCAGTACCTCCGTTATTAGCAAAAGCAATTGGCTTGGCTATACGTAAGTCATATGGAGATGTTTAAAGATTGCTAAATAACAACAAGATGAGTTTGAATTTGAATTTCTTCAAATCTAACACTTATTGGGTCTTGTAATTTCTGGCACTCGACTATCAACTGTTTTAGTATGGCCTCAGGTTGTTGAAGCCATTTTTCTTGATTCATAACAATAATATAAAATCGGTTTAAGCCCCAATTGTTTATTGTTTTCTGAGCTTGGGCTCTAATTCTAGTGATATCAGCACCAGTACACAATTTTTTAATTACTTCTAACTTGTTGGAAACAAGTTTCTCTTTTGACTCGTATAATATTGGATTTGTGCACTTAAGATCGTAAGGCATACCATTAAAAACAAAGTCAGATATGCTCTTTGAGCGGATTGGTGGGATGCAGGTTGGGAAATGATTAATTATTGTTGTTTCACACAAATCGTGAGTAGATACCATAAAATATTCGTGTCTCATAATGTCAGCTCCCATTTCTATGAGATCGTCTATAGAAATAGAGCCATTAATACAATCTCTGACTTTGTTTTGTAGAGAGTGATGGAGCATCGAAGGCATTGCTTGATGCCAGCTGTGCCCTTTTAAAGAACCTGATCGCAGATTTTTTAAATGGAATTCAATAGGAGCTGGCTCCCAAATTGATCTAAATAAGGAAGTCAATTCTTCAATAGATATTATTGATTCAGAATTAAAATAATTTGCAATATCATTATAGGATGAAGCTCTGTTATAACTAATACCTTTCTCATCTAAAATTTTAAATGCAGTATTTTTAGAGCACATATTCTGAATGCAATACTTAACTAAATTAATATTTTCTGAGTTGTTCATTTTTTATTATTAAGAAAAATATTGATGCTTTTTCGCCACTCATTACCATCGTGCCAGCCGCAACCCTCACACTCTTTCATATAGTTATTGTCTCCCTTGTACCAATACTCAATTTCTAGAAATGGTGGTCTAATTGAATGTGTTTTGCAAAAACCACAAGCTCTGTCTTTTAATAAATTATGCTCTCTTGTAAGGAGCTGGAAATGTTGGATAATCTCTTCATCATTTAATAATGTGGGATCAATATCTTTGTCTAATCTTGTCCAAGGAATCTTATGGTCAATTTCAGGAGTAGATGATATTGATGCTCCTGTAAAGGCATCTTTCCAATTAAGCAGCTTTAAAATCCGATCTCTTTGATTAGCTGATATGTAAAGTCTAGGCTTTTCTTCAAAAACTGGTCTGTCTGATAATAATTTATAATGCGTTCTTTTAGCATCGCATATTTTACAATACATTTCCTTTCCCCATCTGCTTGGTGATGGCTCTTCAAAAATATAGCCTAATTTTTTTATTTCACGAAAAGTTGCAGCTGGTTGATTACTGCCAGAGTTACAATAACCACATACCCACTCATTAACATTTTCACGAAATGCTTTGAGCAATAAATCCTTTTTTGACATCAATCAAATAATTCCTTAATATTGATATTTAGCCCCTTTGCTAGTTTTTCAATAATTTGTAACGAAACATTCCTTTTACCGTTTTCAATACCAGGTAAATAGGTCCTATCTATATCGCATTGATTAGCAAGTGACTCTTGAGAGAGCCCCTTAGAAATTCTAATTTTCTTCACATTATCGCCGAATCGCTTTTTAATATCATCCATACAAACAAAACTCTAAAAATGTAGACAGAAAAACAACGGACTATAGAACACATTTCTAAATTAGATCTAAAAATTGATAAGTTTCACCCACACCATTTAAAGAGTAGAATCTACTCTCCACACATCCTTACGCGATCAAAGGCGGGCAGTTTTCTTGTATATTGGGGGTATGAGGAGAGGGTCGACCAGACGAGATAGAGGCCGAGGGGGGTTGATTAGGTTTGTTAAATCCAAGACAGAATTTAGGCTTTGCTTTCGCTAGGCAGAAGCCGGGTAAGGTTTTGTACAACTAATAATTCGGCACTCTCAGTAATCAATATTTTTTATAGATGGGTAGGAGATGGATATTTGCGCCTTTTAAATTTATCCGTTTGCAAAATGAAAAAATATTTTCTTCCATTTATTACACTTGCTGTTACAGCGTTTTTGATAAGCTCTTGCTTTTTAAACATTGTTGAGCCGAGTGGAGAATATATCTCAAAAGACTATAATGTAAGATCATTTGAAAATATCTCAGTATCAGCCGGAATGGAGGTCATCCTGACTCAGGATACTACCACATCTGTAAGGATTGAAACTTATGAAAACCTCTTTGATTATTTAATTGTAAAGGTGGTTAACAATACACTTTTCTTAACAAAAGATGTTGAAATATTATTCAAAAATCCAAGGATAAAAGTTTATGTTAATATTGCAAATCTTGAAGAGATAGTGGCTTCAAGCGGAAGTAAAGTTGACTTAACCTCAGGCTGGAATGCGGATGATTTGTATTTTGAGATGAGTTCAGGTTCTTCTGCAATGGGTAGTCTAGAGCTTAATGAGCTTAATTTGACACTCTCTAGCGGCTCTTCTGCGAAATTTGAGGGTGTTGCTGATGATTTGAATGTTGAGGCCTCTTCCGGAAGCTCATTCAGGGGTTTGGATGTAAATGTGCTAAATGGCAGAGTTTTTCTCTACTCAGCATCTTATGCCGAAATTAACGCCTCCGAAACTCTTTACGTTGAGGGGTTCGAAGCTTCTATTGTCCGTTACAAAGGGGCTCCGGATATTACTATTAAGACAAGTAGCGGAGCTAGTGTTATAAAGCTTCCTTAAGATACTCCAACGGCGATACGAGTTCAAACTCTTTTGAGCTGTCAATAAATGGGTTGAGCAGATTCAAGTGTCCTACTCCAAAAATTACCAATATTCTATCTTCTGGGGTTCGTGGAATTCTCTGGATATTGCGGAAAATCCTGAGGTTTCGACTAAACCATCGGCCTGTCTCAAAATCAACTCCAGTGAAGTCGCCGGGAGTCTCTTCGTATGTGAACCCTTTTGTGAGGTAAGAGCTTAGATCCTCTTTGATTCTTTGGGGATTATTTAGCTTAATTAACTCTTGTACAATGTTCTCTACCTTTTTGCTGTAAAGCTCTTTGCCCTCTGCTTTATCCAGCGAGTCGATATAGTTGCTAAAACGCTCAAGTCTTGCATTGTCTTTAAACATTGTCTGAAGGTTGTCATAGTGGTGTCCCCAGTCGTTGATGCAGTAGATTTTTGGGAGGTTCAGGTTCTTGCCGATTCGGTACGCCAGTTGGTATACCTCCCCTTTTTCCGGTGCTAGTTTTCCGAGTTTATATAAAGCGTATAGAGAATCAACAGAGCTTTGTCTTGTAGGGTCAAGCTCAATTGCGATTATTGTTGGTTTAAACTCTTCAATTGATTTGGCTATTGATGCGATTTGCGACTGGTAAGG
>JAQVRQ010000051.1:8438-10268 GCA_028700975.1 Bacteroidales bacterium
TTGACTCTTTTTCCCTGGGGCAAAACCTATGCTGCTGAGATTCGGATAATGACCTACAACATTCGTGTGGGGAAGGGGATGGAGCTGGCGCAGAGCCTGGTGAGAACGGCGGCTGTAATAAGTGGGGAGAAGCCGGATATTGTTATGATGCAGGAGGTTGATAGTGCTGTGGCACGGAGCGGTGGGGTGGATCAGGCGATGGAGCTGGGTAAATTAACCGGTATGTATGCTGTTTTTGCTCCGTCAATAAAACTTGGAAGTGGAAAATATGGAGTGGCAATGCTATCGGCAGAGAAGCCGCAATCTATAAAAATGATACCACTACCGGGGAGGGAGGAGGCGAGAATGCTTTTGATTGTAGAGTTCCGCAGTTTTTTTGCTGCCACTACCCACTTTTCGCTGACTGAGGAGGATAGGATGGAGTCGGTAAAAATACTTTTAAGGGAGGCCGATAGGCTTAAAAAGCCATTTATCGTTGGTGGAGATTTCAATGCACTGCCTGCTTCTGCAGAACTGGAGCTACTAAAGAGCGAATTTACTCTGCTCTCAGATGGGAAAACTTATACTTTTCCTGCAAACTTTCCGGACAGATGCATTGATTATATCTTTATTTCAAATCGTTTTGCAAAGAGATTTAATGTAATCAGCTCCTCTGTTATCCCGGAGGCTCTTGCCTCGGATCACAGGCCGGTGATGGTGCTGGGAAACCTATAAATGTATTTCAGACGCAAATGTCCTCTTAATCCCTTTTTTGTATTTGACGGTCGGGTATCCAAACAGAACAATCAGCCCCTCGCGGCTTGTGTATTTGATTTTGTACTTTTCCCGGAACTGTTTTGCCTTTTTGCCGTTCTGGATGAGAGGGTGGACGCTTCCTATCATACAGGTTCCTAGGCCTAGTGATTCTGCAGCGTACATAGCTACGGTGGCAGTGATGATGGGGTCGGCAGGGTCTGTGTAGGGAGAGCCGTAAAAGTACATTGCAAGTGGGGCATCGTATGTAGCCATATTTACGCCCCGTGAAGACTCTTTAATGAAGAATTTGAACATAGGCTTAACGAATCCCCTGAACATCTCATCGTTTGCCTTGCCCCATAGTGGGCGCATAAGCGCTAGAAACCACCTTGATACAAACCACTTCATTTCATTGAGGTAGTTGCAGAAGTCAAGGCCGAATCCTCTCACAGCCTCTTTTGAGCCAAGTACAAGCACATTCACATCAGATGGCGGTAACCCCATAGGTGATGTTCTGGCTGCATTAAGAATTTTCTCAATTACATCTGCACTTACCCCCTTTTCAGAAAACTCCCTTATGCTCCTCCTTCTCTCCAGTAAGGCCGATAGTTGTTCGTAACCACATACCGCAGAAGAGTCCGGCAGGGAATATATATCGGCAGAGGATATCTCCCTCCCCTGTATCTCAATTGCTCCTGTGGGGCATACTGCCATACAGTGTCCGCAACCTATACAGCCAAATAGCGGATTATCTGAGATTGCCAGCTTGCCCTCCCGAATCTCAATGCTGAAGTCTTTACACACTTCCACGCATTTTCTGCAAACTGTGCATTTGTTATAATCAATAAGTATTGAAGCTTTCTCTTTAGCTCTGGTTGTGGGTATGGCCATATCTCCTAAAATCTTTTATTATATTGAAAATTACTGAGGGCAGATCTCAGCTTTTGCATTGATACTTCTGCCACACTCGAAGCACTACTTCTCTCCTTCCAGTTTCATAACTTATGTAGTTTTTAGGAGAATAAAGGTAAATGTTATTTTCAATCAGTATACTGTTAATATTAGTTAATGTGTTAAAAAAGTTGTTTAAAGTGT
>JAQVRQ010000051.1:10368-11772 GCA_028700975.1 Bacteroidales bacterium
GTGTTAAAAAAGTTGTTTAAAGTGTCTGAGGCTTATTGTCGTTTTTTTACAATCTATTAAGAATTATTTTAATTTTCTTTATATGCTTGATAAAAAAGATGTTGTTATGAAAAACGTTCTGTATGTAATCTCTGTTATGCTTCTATTGGGGGCGTGCGGAGGAAATAGTGGAAAATCCCGCGGAGAGGAGATCTCCGTTAAAGAGCTGGCTAAAGCAGAGGCTAAAAGATACCCTTTTAAAAGTGGCATTGTAAAATCAACTACCGAAGCTATGGGAATCGAGAGCTTTATAACAACCTATATTGATGACTGGGGAGAATGGGAGGTTATAGAAACAACAATTCCTATTGAGATGATGGGTCAAGATCTTACTTCAAGGAGTATTGAGATTATCAAAGGAGATGATCACTGGAAAATTGATCCGGATAAAAAAACAGGTTACCATTATTCACAAAAAAGAGCCCTAAGTTCACTGGGGGTTGATGTAGAAAATGTCACCCAGGAGCTTCTGGGAAAAATGAATATGGAGAAACTTGGAGAGGAAAACTATCTAGGCTACAATTGTTCCAAGTTTAAGATTGTAAGTGATAAAGGCACAGAGATGGTATATCTTATGTATGGTAATTTAATGATGAAGATGGATGGAGAGGCAATGGGTATTAAGACAAGTCAAAGGGTTACCTCTCTTGAAGAGACTGTTGTGCCGGCAGAAAAATTTGAAATTCCGGAAGGAGTGACAATTACAGAAGAGATATAGCTCCTCTGTATTCAAACATTTGTTACTTTTATATAATGTTTGAAGTAAAGAGATTTGTACAGAACAAGATGGCGGAGAATACCTATGTTCTCTCTGCTTTAAATGGTGATGCTATTATAATTGATCCCGGAGCAAACAGCGAAGCGGAGAGAGTTGCTATTGCTGAATATATCTCTGCCAAGGCTCTTACTCCACTTGCAATTCTCCTTACTCACGGTCATTTTGACCATATTGCCGGAGCAGCCTGGGCAAGGAATTGTTTTAACATCAAATCCTGGCTACATATCGAAGACAAAGATGAGTTAACAATAGCAGCACACGCAGCCTCTGTATATAGTATAAATATGGATATGCCTTTTACTGAGGCCGATAACTATTTTGAGGGAGAGCCTGTGTTTAGGTTTGGCTCAATAGAGGTTCATATGCTACACACACCGGCTCACTCACAAGGGTCGGTTTGTATCTATCTTCCTGACGGAGACCTCCTTTTTGCAGGTGATACCATCTACAATGGAACTATTGGATACTCAAACGATGGCTTTGCCTCGCTTATCAAGGTAATAAAAGAGAAGATTCTCACTCTTCCTCCAAATACAATGGTATATAGTGGTCACGGCCTTCCCTGCCCTGTTGGAGAGCTTAAACTC
>JAQVRQ010000052.1 GCA_028700975.1 Bacteroidales bacterium
TTATTGGAGATCTTTTCTGCGGAAGTGCAGATATATGGGGCAAGATGGAGGGTAATCTTGTTACCGGCCATCAGGCAGGATTCAAAAGTAAAGCCAAGTTTAACGGAGCTCTTCAGTGCAACCGGATTTCAATTGAGGATGGCGCAGAATTCAATGGTACTTGCAGAATGATTACCGAAGAAGAGTACAACGAAATGGTTGAGAAGTATAACAGCTCCTCCAGAAAATCTAAGTAGGATTATTCTGAAGGAGTCTCTATTCATTAGGAGTGCCTTTTTTAAGGCGCTCCTTTATTTTATAATTATTTCTCTCTGTGCTGTTTCTTGAAACAAGTTCTCCTACAAACCCTGCGAGAAATAGCTGCATCCCAATTATTAAAGCTACAAGCGAAATGTAAAAGAGAGGCTGATCCGCTACTTGTCTGAATTTAAGGCCATTTGCCTGAGATATGAGTTTGTCTGTAACCAAATATGCCGCTGTAGCAAAACCCACAAAGAAAGTTAAAGTGCCAAATGTTCCAAAGAAGTGCATTGGTCTCTTTCCAAATTTGGAGAGGAACCAGAGAGTAATAAGATCGAGAAATCCGTTAACAAATCTGTCCATACCAAATTTACTTTTGCCAAATTTCCTGGCTTGGTGTTTTACAACTTTTTCGCCAATATTTCTGAATCCTGCAATCTTGGCCAGGTATGGAATATATCTGTGCATCTCGCCATAAACCTCGACATTTTTAATTACCTCTTTACGGTATGCCTTTAAGCCACAGTTCATATCGTGCAACTTAAGCCCTGTTACTCTTCTTGCAACTCTATTGTATAGCTTGGAGGGAAGGTTTTTAGCCAGCTTATTATCTTTTCTTCTCTTTTTCCAACCGGAGACTAAGTCATATCCTTGATTAATAATCATTTCATATAGCTCGGGAATCTCTTCCGGGCTATCTTGCAAATCTGCATCCATAGTGACAACCACTTCTCCTTTTGCTGCTTCAAAACCAGTGAAGAGAGCTGCTGATTTTCCGTAGTTTCGGCTAAAGCGAATTGCAGATAGAGTCTCATAATGTTTTGATTCATTTTCGATAACTTCCCAGGATTTATCGGTGCTGCCATCATCAATGAGAATAATCTCATACTGCAGTTTTTGCGATGATAAAGCCTTTTCAATCCAAGCCAGAAGTTCAGGAACAGATTCCTCTTCGTTGTAAAGGGCTATGACAATTGAGAGATCCATTTTAAATTAATTTATTGTTGAGCAAAAATATCGCCTTTTTTGGTATAGTTTGCTACAATTGCAGATACTATCAAACCAAAGATTGTATAGTAAATTAGAGAGAATACAAATGCAAGCTTAGGAAGGTGCTCCATAACTCCTGAGATAGCTTCTGCCCCTTCCGGATTTGAAGCCTCCATACTTTGTGCTATCAGTTCCATCTGAGACATTGTTGCCTCCGGAAAAAGAAATCCCATATGTAAAAAGAGATAAGCAGCTCCAATTACAGATGATAAAAGACAAAGAATCGCTCCAAAATTAAACCCTTGTTTATAGCTGAAGGTTTCAAAATTTTTACTGTACTCTTTGATAAAGTAGTAAACCAGATAAACGCTAAGTGTGAGCTTAACAACCCAGATTATAATTCCCATAAAACCGGGCATTTCTGGAAAAACAGCCTGTACAAGTGTCGCCAATATTGTTACCAATGCCAGAATAATTGCATTTTGAGCGGCGATACTCCATTTATTGCTTTGCATAACTTTTTAAGTATTAGGTTAATGAGTGAAATTATTTGTTTCCAAATTTAGATAAAAATCAGCACTATCCAAAAATAATGAGGTTTAGAAAAATATGTTTAAATTTGCAGGATATTTAGAGAGCACATCAATTATGATAAACATTACATTTCCAGATGGCAGCGTAAGAGAATTTCCTAAAGGGATTACACCTTTGGAGATTGCTAACGGAATAAGTCCAAGACTAGCTGCCGAAGTTCTAGCTGCATCAGTTAACTCAAAAGTTGTTGAGGTAACAAGAGCTATTAATGAAGATGCAACAATTAAACTTCACAAATGGGAAGATACGGAAGCAAAGAGTACATTCTGGCACTCCTCATCACATCTAATGGCGGAGGCTTTAGAGCTTCTATATCCAGGAATTAAATTTGGTATTGGACCATCTATAGAGACAGGTTTCTACTATGATGTTGACACAGGAGAGAAGAGCATAACTGAGGGTGATCTCAAAAAAATTGAGGAGAAGATGCTTGAACTCGCAAGAGAGAAACAGCATTTTGTTCGTAAGGAGGTGAGTAAGGATGAGGCGATGAAGACTTATACACAGAAGGGCGACGAATATAAGTGTGAGCTTATCAAAGACCTTGAGGATGGGACTATTTCTTTCTATACAAATGGATCTTTTACTGATCTTTGCAGAGGTCCACACCTTGCAGATACATCTGTGATTAAGGCTGTAAAGCTTACTTCAATTGCTGGTGCATACTGGAGAGGAGATGAAAAAAATAAGATGCTTACCCGTATATATGGAGTTACATTTCCTCAGAAGAAGTTACTTGATGAATATTTGGTAATGCTAGAGGAGGCTAAGAAGAGAGACCACAGAAAGCTCGGAAAAGAGCTTGAGCTCTTTGCTTTTTCTCAAAGAGTGGGCCAGGGACTCCCTTTGTGGCTACCAAAAGGTGCGATGCTTCGTGAGAGACTGGAGAATTTCCTAAAAAAAGTTCAGAAAGAGCACGGATATCTTCCTGTAATGACACCACATATTGGCCAGAAGGAGCTTTATGTAACATCCGGGCACTACGCCAAATACGGAAAGGATTCGTTCCAGCCGATTCATACTCCTCAGGAGGGGGAGGAGTTCCTGCTTAAACCTATGAATTGCCCTCATCACTGTGAGATTTATAAGACCAAACCAAGATCATACAAGGATATGCCTTTGCGTCTTGCCGAGTTTGGAACTGTGTACAGATATGAGCAGAGTGGAGAGCTTCACGGCCTTACAAGGGTACGCGGATTTACTCAAGATGATGCACATATTTTCTGCCGCCCGGACCAACTAAAGGAGGAGTTCATCAAGGTTATTGATATTGTGCTATATATTTTTAGAACACTTGATTTTAAGGATTATACAGCTCAAATTTCATTAAGGGATCCTCTTAACAGAGAGAAATACATTGGCTCTGATGAAAACTGGGAAAAGGCAGAGAGTGCAATTATAGAGGCAGCTAAGGAGAAGGGGCTTAAGACTGTAGTTGAATTGGGAGAAGCAGCTTTCTACGGACCTAAACTTGATTTTATGGTTAGAGATGCCATTGGTAGAAAATGGCAGCTGGGAACTATTCAGGTAGACTATAATCTCCCTGAAAGATTTGAACTTGAGTATATTGGCTCAGATGATAAAAAGCATCGTCCGGTAATGATACACCGTGCTCCATTTGGATCTATGGAGAGATTTATAGCAGTTCTTATTGAGCATACAGGAGGTAAATTCCCGCTATGGCTTTCACCTGAACAGGCGGTAATTCTTCCGGTAAGTGAAAAATATAACGATTACGCTAAAAAAGTTGCAGATTTTCTAAATAATGCCGATATTCGCGCCTCAATTGACGATCGTAACGAAACTATCGGCAAGAAAATCAGGGAGAATGAGCTTAAAAGAGTTCCATTCCTCCTTATTGTTGGTGAGAAGGAGGCAGAAAACGGCACGATTTCTGTCAGGAAGCAAGGAGATGGAGATAAGGGTGCTATGAGTCTGGATGACTTTAGGCAACTGATTGAGAATGAAATTAAAAGACAAATTGAGTAATAATTAAAATAGGAGGACAAATTTATCGCTACACCTTTTAAACCTCGGCCGGGCGGTTTCAGACCGAAAACGCAATCATCGGGTCCAAGAAGGGATGCCTCGGGAAGGTATCCATATAAAGGCCCGAAAAAAGATGACGGACCTCGCGTAAACAACGACATTACAGCACCAAACGTAAGGGTTGTTGGAGACAACGTTGAAAATCAGGGAGTCGTTTCACTGAGAGAGGCACTACAAATGGCGGAGGCGTTGGAGCTTGATCTTGTGGAGATATCTCCCAATGCAGACCCACCTGTTTGCAAGATTATTGACTATCAAAAATTCATCTACCAGCAGAAGAAGAAAGCCAGGGAGATGAAGGCTAATGCCAGCAAGATAGTTATTAAGGAGATACGATTCGGGCCAAATACAGATGAGCACGACTACCAGTTTAAGCTAAAGCACGCTCAATCCTTCCTTGATGAAGGCTTTAAAGTAAAAGCTTATGTCTTTTTCAAGGGTAGATCAATTCTTTTCTCACAACAGGGAGAGAAATTGCTTCTGAGATTTGCACTCGAACTTGAAGAGTATGGAAAAGCTGAACAGCTACCAAAACTAGAGGGAAAGAGAATGATAATGATGCTCTCACCTGCTAAGAAGAAATAGAGAATTTATTTATAAACTTTAAAATAAAGACAATGCCCAAAATTAAAACCAACTCCGGTGCCAAAAAGCGTTTTCAGCTTACCGGATCGGGGAAGATCAAGAGAAAGCACGCTTACAAAAGCCACATTCTCACTAAGAAGACAACTAAGCAAAAAAGGAATTTAACTTACTCGGCTCTTGTGTCAACAGCAGACGAGAAGAGAATTAAAGCTTTATTAGTTGCCTAGTACAATTTATTAACCAGGATGCACAGCAGATAAAGTTTCTCATAGGAGGAGAGCGCTGACATTCGCAAAACAAAAAAAGATGCCAAGATCGGTAAATTCGGTAGCTTCAAGAGCTCGCCGCAAAAAAATTCTCAAGCTCACCAGAGGTAATTTCCTCGCTAGAGCAAATGTATGGACCGTTGCTAAAAACACATACGAAAAGGGTCTTACATACGCATATCGTGATCGTAAAACCAAAAAGCGCAATTTCCGCGCACTTTGGATTCAAAGAATAAACGCAGCTGCAAGAGAGCACGGAATGAACTATTCTCAGTTCATTGGAAAGCTGGCAAAGAACAATGTTGGTCTTAACCGCAAAGTGCTTGCAGACCTTGCTATGAATAATCCTCAGGCTTTTGAGGCTATCATCAACTCTGTTAAATAACAAAAAATCTTGAATATAAAAAGCATAATAGGTAACAAGTGGTTCAGATTTTCATTCTGGGCCATTCTATACTTATTGTGGGTTATCTGGTTTGGTAACTGGTGGTTCATTATAGGACTAGCGGTGATATTTGATTTGTATATCACTAAAAAGGTTAAATGGGCCTTTTGGAAAAAGAGATATAAAAAGGGAGAGAAGAGAAATGTTTGGTTGGATTGGCTGGATGCAATTATTTTTGCATTGGTGGTTTCAACTTTTATTAAGGCTTTCTTCTTTGAGTCATATATGATTCCAACTTCATCTATGGAGAGGTCTCTCCTCACAGGAGATTATCTCTTTGTAAGCAAAATGAGGTTTGGTCCTAAGGTTTCTCAAACCCCAATTTCTTTTCCGCTTGTTCACAATGTTATGCCTGTAACCGGAGGAGAGTCATATGTTGAGTGGATTAAAAACCCTTACAGAAGGCTCAAAGGCTTTTCCAGCGTTAAACGTGATGATATTGTTGTCTTTAATTTTCCTCACGGAGATACTATTCTCAAGGGGGCACCAACAGATGACTACTATACTCACGTAAGATTAAACGGAAGAGAGTACACCCAAAAGATGTACGGCCCTGTTGTTGTAAGACCGGATGACAAAAAAGATCATTATGTTAAGAGATGTGTAGCCATAGCAGGTGACACATTGATGATTGTGAACGGCAAGGTGATTGTTAACGGTACTCCTCAAGAGGAGTTCCCTGGGATACAAAACACCTATACCGTCTATACTAATGGAACTCAAATTAACCAAAGGATATTTGACAAGTTTGGGCTGAATATTGGTGAGATATATTTTGATGCATCATTACCGGGTTACCTCTCATTACCGTTGAATGAAGAGGAGGTAGGTGAAATTACCGCTCTTCCAAATGTAGCTGAAGTAAGATCTAATGTTGATATATATCCGCCAGATTTTCCGGACTCTCCACTTCTTATCTTTCCGTTTACTGAAACTTTTAAATGGACAAAAGATAATTATGGACCGCTTTGGATACCTAAAGCAGGTTCAACTGTTGAACTGAACGCAGAGAACCTTCCGCTTTACAGCAGAATAATTTCGGCTTATGAAAACAATTCTCTTGAGGTAAGAGATGGTGAAGTTTTCATAAATGGTCAGAGAGCAGATTCCTATACCTTTAAGATGGACTACTACTTTAT
The DNA here is from genome assembly GCA_028700975.1 of Bacteroidales bacterium. Classification (GTDB taxonomy): domain Bacteria; phylum Bacteroidota; class Bacteroidia; order Bacteroidales; family UBA932; genus Bact-08. The sequence goes on from JAQVRQ010000052.1 coordinate 6,309, forward strand.
GATGGGTGATAACAGACACAACTCCCTGGACTCAAGATATTGGGGTTTTGTACCGGAATCACACGTAGTTGGCACACCTTCGGTAATTTGGTTTTCCAAGGATAATAATAAGTCTTTCCCTAAGAATATCAGGTGGAAGAGGATTTTTAAATTTGTGTAAATATTTTGGATTATAAAAAAAGATTCACGATATTTGCAACCCTTTAAAAGGGCACGATAAGAAACTATAAAAAGTATATATAAGAGATGGCAAGAGTTTGTCAAGTTACAGGAAAAAAGAGGATGATTGGAAACAACGTTTCCCACTCTAAGCGCCGTACAAAGCGCGAGTTTGCCCCAAACCTCCAGAACAAACGTTTCTGGTTGGAAGAGGAGCAGAGATTCGTAACTCTTAAGGTTTCGGCCGCAGGGATGCGTACAATTAATAAGAACGGTCTGAGCGCTGTGCTCAAGAAATCAAAGGCCAATGGTTTAATTAAACTTGTTTAATACTGAATTAAGATGGCAAAGAAGTCAAATAAAAACAGAATACAGGTTATTCTTGAGTGCACAGAGCAGAGAGAGAGTGGTGTTCCAGGTATTTCCAGATACATTACTACCAAGAATAAGAAAAATACTACCCAGCGCTTAGAGCGCAAGAAGTATAACCCTTTCCTAAAAAAGGTAACTTTACACCGCGAGATTAAATAACATTAAAAAGATTTAAGAAATGGCAAAGAAAGCAGTTGCATCCTTCGGTGGCGGAAAAGGAACATCAAAAACAAAAGTAAAATGCATCCGTATGGTTAAATCGGATCGCAGTGGTGCCTACGCCTTCCTTGAGGAGATGGTTCCAACAGAGATATCAAAAGAGTTTTTCGACAAGAAATAATTTTTACATAATATTTTAAAAAGAGGTCAATCTACAATTGATCTCTTTTTTTGCTTATTATAGTCATCCACTACTGGCCGGGAGATCACCAGGAGGGATGAACTTCTTTATGTAACGTTTATCAATAAACACAATATTTGTATCTTTGTAAGTTAAAAACAAAAAAATGGCTTTATTCGGATTATTTGGGTCAAAGAGCAAGGAGGAGAAGCAGGCGCTTAGCGATGGACTTGACAAGACCAAAAAGGGGATTTTCGATAAACTCTCAAGAGCTATCGTTGGTAAGTCAAAAGTTGATGATGAGGTGTTAGATGGAATAGAGGAGGCTCTGATTGCTTCTGATATTGGCGTTGAGACTACATTAAGAATAATAGAGAGACTGGAAGCTCGTGTTGCAAAGGATAAGTTTATGAACACAACTGAGCTAAATTCTATTCTAAGAGAGGAGATTGAAGGATTATTAGATGCCGGAGAAGAGAGGCCAGAGGGTTTGCCATTTAATTTCTCTCATAAACCATATGTTATTATGGTTGTAGGTGTGAATGGAGTTGGAAAAACCACAACAATTGGTAAACTTGCAGCCAGACTTAAGGCGTCCGGTAAGAGGGTCATATTGGGGGCTGGAGATACTTTCAGAGCTGCTGCAGTGGACCAGCTTACAATATGGAGTGAGAGGGCAGGAGTGGAGATAGTAAAGCAGCAGATGGGATCAGATCCTGCTTCAGTTGCCTATGATACAATTGCGAGGGCAATTGCTGTTGATGCAGATGTAGTACTAATAGATACCGCCGGAAGGCTTCATAATAAGGTGAATCTGATGAATGAACTCACCAAGATAAGAAATGTGATGAAGAAGCTAATTCCTGATGCACCGCACGATGTACTGCTTGTGCTTGATGGCTCTACAGGACAAAATGCTTATCAGCAGGCAAAGGAGTTTACCAAGGCTACTGATGTCACATCTCTGGTTGTAACCAAGCTTGATGGTACTGCCAAAGGAGGAGTGGTAATTGGAATATCTGACCAATTTAAAATTCCGGTAAAGTTTATTGGTGTGGGTGAGAAGATAGAGGATTTGCAGATCTTCAGTAAAAAGGAGTTTGTAGAATCATTATTTAGGTAATAATTTCAGTATAGATATGAAAATTTCGTATAACTGGCTCAGAGAGTATGTTCACTCTTCGTTGACCCCCTCTGATGCAGAAAAGGTATTAAGCTCAATAGGGCTGGAGGTAGAATCAATGGAGAGCGTTGAGCAGATTCCGGGTTCTCTTGAGGGAGTTGTAGTGGGTGAGGTTCTGGAGTGTGAAAAACATCCAGGTGCAGACAAACTAAGCGTAACAAAAGTTGATGCAGGAGAGGCTGAACCGCTTCAGATAGTTTGTGGAGCACCAAATGTGGCAAAAGGACAGAAGGTATTTGTCGCTAAAGTGGGTACAACACTTACCTTTACATCAGGAGAAGAGTTGAAATTAAAGAGAGCAAAAATTAGGGGAGAGGAGAGTGCAGGTATGATTTGTGCCGAGGACGAACTGGGTATAGGAACCTCCCACGATGGGATTATGGTTCTCCCCTCCGAGGCTATTGTGGGCACCCCCGCCAAGGAGTATCTCGGCCTAGAAACAGATACGCTGATGGAGATAGGTCTTACCCCAAACAGGGTAGATGCCGCCTCCCATTTAGGTGTGGCAAGAGATTTTTCTGCCTGGTTAAGATTTAACGGAACAGATACAAAGCTTATTAAACCATCGGTAGATAAGTTTGACCTGCTCAAAAGAGCTTCAGATATAGCTCCTGTTAATGTTCAGGTAGTTGCAACAGAGGGTGCCCCGAGATATGCCGGCCTTACATTTGATAATATAACACTGGCTCCATCCCCTGAATGGCTAAAGAAGAGGCTGGTTGCAATAGGTTTAAGACCAATTAATAACGTTGTTGACATTACAAATTTTATTCTTCACGAGACAGGACACCCCCTTCACGCATTTGATTACGATAAAATAGCGGGTAAGGAGGTTGTAGTGAGAAGGGCTAAAGATGGTGAACTCTTTACAACACTTGATGGTGTTGAGAGGAAACTGACAACTGAGGATTTAATGATTTGTGATGCCGAAAAACCAATGACTCTGGCCGGTATATTTGGCGGAGCTGAATCCGGCATTACCTCCGAAACAAAAAGAGTTTTTCTTGAGAGTGCATATTTTAATCCTGTCTCAATAAGGAAGAGTTCAAAGAGGCATCAGATAAAGACAGATGCATCTTTTAGATATGAGAGAGGCGCAGATCCGGAGATGGTACCTTACGCCCTTAAAAGGGCTGCAATCCTGTTTCAGGAGCTTGCAAATGCAACTATAGTGGGAGATGTGGTGGATATCTATCCGGATAAGATTGAGAGAGCGGTGGTGGAGATAAATTTTGATAGGGTAGAGAGACTTATTGGCAAAAAAATAGGTAGAGAAAATATTCTTAACATTCTCGAGTATCTAGAGTATGATGTGCTTAAGTCTGACGAAACCGGAGCAAATATATCTGTGCCTGGCTATAGGGTAGATGTTACAAGGGAGTGCGATATTGTTGAGGATGTATTGAGGATATATGGCTACAACAATGTTGAGATACCTGAGAGGATGGTTGCATCTATTACTCCTGGACGCAAACCAGACCCGGAGAGTGTTAAGGAGGGACTTTCTGATTTCCTGGCAGCTAATGGTTTTCACGAAATAATGAATAACTCACTAACTAAAGGGGAGTATTATACCAAACTTAAGAGCTTTCCTCAGGAGAACCTTGTACGGATTTTAAATCCGTTAAGTTCAGACTTGAACGTAATGAGGCAGACTCTTTTGCTGAATGGTCTGGAGGTTGTTTCATACAATATAAACAGACAGATGCCAGATCTTAAGATATTTGAGGTGGGTAATGTCTATTCTTTTCAACCTTCAGTTGAAGTTGAAAATCCATCTATCCTGAAGTCATATAAAGAGAGTGCAAAAATATCGATGTTTGTTACCGGACCCGGAACTCAAACCTGGAGAGCAGGAGCAAATCAGGCAAGCTACTTTTCCCTCAAGGGGTATCTGGAGCTATTGCTAAGACGATATGGTGTTGAGCCTGCAGACTTGGAATATTCAGCTGCTCCTGCAGACCTTTTTTCTGAGGGTCTGGTATATAAAACTCAATCCGGAAAAGAGGTTGCTGTAATGGGAACAATTTCCCAAACTCTTCTTAAGAAATTTGGAATAAAGCAGCAGGTTTTTGCTGCAGAGATCTCCTGGGATGTGCTATTCCAACTTGTTAAAAAACAGAAAATCCTCTTCAAAGAGATGTCAAAATTTCCTGAGGTAAGAAGGGATTTGGCTCTATTGCTTGATGAGGAAGTTAACTTTTATGATCTTCGCAAGAGCTCATTTAAAACTGAAAAGAAGATTTTAAAAAGTGTTACACTGTTTGATGTATACAGAGGCGATAAAATTCCGGAAGGGAAGAAGCAGTATGCAATAAGTTTTGTTATGCAGGATCCAAAAGAGACTCTTAGAGATAAGACTGTGGAGGAGACAATAAATAAGCTGCTTAAAAATTTCGAGACCAACTTTGGAGCGCAATTAAGGTAGTAATTCTGCCTATGGAGAAGATATTTAGATACTTAAAATTTGTAAAGTTTTCGCATACAATCTTTGCAATGCCCTTTGCTCTCACCGGTTTCTTTTTGGGGAGCGAGAGGGGTGGGGGTGAATTTACCTGGAGATTATTGGGGCTTATTATACTTGCAATGATCTTTGCCAGAAACGCAGCAATGGGTTTCAACAGGTGGGCAGACCGAAAGATTGATGCTAAAAATCCTAGAACAGCAACGAGAGAGATTCCAACATCTGCTATCTCTCCTGCATCTGCCTTGGCTTTTGTGTTTGTAAACTCTGCTTTTTTTGTAATAGTAACAGGATTTATTAACTCTTTAGCACTTAGTCTCTCTCTTCCCGCTTTGATTGTTCTGCTGGGTTACAGCTATCTAAAGAGATTCACCTCCCTGTGTCACTATGGAGTTGGGCTTGCGCTGGGAATTGCACCTTCGGCAGCCTATATTGCAGTTACCGGCACCTTGTCAATATCGGCACTCCTGCTTTCAATCATAGTCTTTTTTTGGTCTGGAAGTTTTGACATCCTATATGCTCTTGCCGATGAGGAGTTTGACAAAGAGCACGGACTCCGTTCAATCCCTCAAAGTCTTGGAAGATGGTGGTCTTTGGTAATTTCTGCAGTAGGGCACTCATTGGTGCTTCCACTGCTTGTAAT
>JAQVRQ010000010.1 GCA_028700975.1 Bacteroidales bacterium
CCCTCATCCAGCAGGTATTTAGCCATCTCCAGCTGGTCGGCAATTACAGCCCAGTGTAAACCGGCGCTTATGATCTCTTTCTTAATCCCAAGCTCTTCTGCCCTTTTCAGAATCAACTTTGCTGCCTCTATGTTACCCTCTTTAGCTGCATAATCAAGTGCATTAGGTGAGGATGAGAATGTCGATTGCCTTAACTGTATGTTTGCACCCTTATCTATAAGCATTTTTACTACCTCAGTGTACTTGCCGGCAGCCAGCATAAGAGCTGTTTCGCCGTGTTTTGTTCTTGTGTCCAGAGTTGCACCTTTATCAATTAGAATTTTTGAAACTTCCGTATTGTGTACACCGAGGATAAGTGCTGTATATCCCAGTCTGTTCTGAATATTAATTTTTGCCCCTTTGTCAATAAGAAGCTTTGCGCTCTCCGTATATGTAAAATTTGGAACACCTACAGCAAGCATCAATGCAGTATTACCACCGCTTTCGTGAAGCTTGCCGTCCCATAGAATCCATTCATCCTGCAGATCAATTAAAACATTTTTATCTAACAACTGCTTAACAACATCCGGGAACTCGACAGCTTTCATCAGCGCTGTATATTTCCAGGAGCGCTCGGGTTGTGTAAGAATATTCCATTCATTCAGCTTAATTCCCTTTGTATTGATGAGTAGGGTGGTTATCTCCGGAAACTTGCCGTCAATAGAGATGGCCAGAATTGTCTCATTATGAATTTTTGTATTTGGGTTGACACCTTTTGCAAGTAAGGCCTTTACCTCCTCAATCTCTCCCCGTGAAATCTTGGTTACAATCTCTTGAGCAACAACTGTGTTAATACTACCAGTTAATAAGAATGCTGCCAGGGTGATAACACACGCAAAAAGTGTTTTTTTCATTTTTATCCAATATTTAAATGTGCATAAATGTAGGTAAATATTAAACCGACAAATTAGCATAACTAATAACTATTTGAATTTTGTTGAAAAATACCTGATTGATTATCCCTGATCCCATCAGGGCTTGACCCTAGCCCATAAAAAAAGCAGCCTCTCGACTGCTTTTTTTTTGTGGGCCCAGCTGGGCTTGAACCAGCGACCCCCTGATTATGAGTCAGGTGCTACTAACCAACTGAGCTATGGGCCCGAAAAGGACTGCAAAAATAATAAAAATCCTGGAACTCCTAATATTTATTGCAGTCTTTATCTTATAAAATCATCAAACTTTGATCTCAACCTCTACACCGCTTGGAAGCTCTAGCTTCATAAGGGCATCTACTGTTTTAGGAGTGGAGCTGTAGATATCCAAAAGACGGCGGAAAGAGTTAAGCTCAAACTGTTCGCGTGCTTTTTTGTTCACAAAGGTAGAGCGGTTCACTGTGAAAATCTTCTTATCTGTAGGAAGAGGAATGGGACCGCTGACAATTGCGCCTGTAGCCTTCACGGTTTTTACAATCTTATCGGCAGATTTATCTACCAGCATATGATCGTAAGATTTCAGCTTTATTCTTATTTTTTGGCTCATTTCTGTTATATATTAACCAATTTATAATTCTGTTATTCGTCTGTATCGTCATCAAACTTCTTGCCGCCTGCTTTTTCAATAACCTCTTTTGCAAGAGATGCAGGAAGCTCAGTGTAATGTGAGAACTCCATTGTACTGGTTGCTCTTCCGGAAGAGAGGGTACGAAGTACAGTTACATAACCAAACTGCTCAGAAAGCGGAACTTTGGCTTTTACTATCCTTGCATTGCCCTTTGAGTCCATACTGGTGATTTGTCCTCTGCGCTTGTTAAGGTCGCCAATAACATCTCCCATATAGTCTTCTGGTGTAACAACTTCAAGTGACATAATTGGCTCCATAATGTATGGATTTGCTTTAGGACAAGATTTACGAAAAGCTTGTCTTGCGCATATCTCAAACGAGAGCGAATCAGAGTCAACCGGGTGGAATGAACCATCTTTAAGTACAACTTTGATTGCGGGAACTTCGTAACCAGCGAGTACACCATTTGCCATAGCTGCCTTGAATCCCTTCTCAACAGATGGTATGTACTCTCTAGGTATATTACCCCCTTTAACCTCGTCTACAAATTGAAGTCCTGTAACACCCTCGTCAGCAGGTCCAATTTCAAATACAATATCTGCAAATTTACCTCTACCTCCGGTCTGCTTCTTGAATACCTCTCTGTGTGCTACTGCAGAGCGAATTGTCTCTTTGTAGTTCACCTGAGGTGCTCCCTGGTTAATTTCAACGTTGAACTCTCTTCTGAGTCGGTCAACAATGATCTCCAGGTGAAGCTCACCCATACCGCTAATAACGGTCTGGCCAGTTTCGTGATCAGTTTTAACTGTAAATGTAGGATCCTCTTCTGAGAGTTTACCTAATGCTAGTCCCAGCTTGTCCAGGTCCTTTTGTGTCTTTGGTTCTACTGCCAAACCGATTACTGGATCTGGGAATGACATTGACTCAAGCACAATAGGGTGGTTCTCAACGCAAACAGTGTCTCCTGTGCGAAGATCTTTAAATCCTACAGCTGCACAAATATCACCTGCCTCAACAAATTCAATTGCATTCTGTTTGTTTGAGTGCATCTGATAAAGTCTTGCAACTCGCTCTTTTTTGTCTGAGCGGGTGTTGAGTATATAAGAGCCGGCATCCAATTTTCCGGAATAAGCTCTTATGAATGCTAACCTTCCAACATATGGGTCGGTAGCAATTTTAAAGACTAGTCCGCAGAATGGTTCTTTTTGTAATGGTTTGCGAATCTCTTCATTTCCATTTTCCGGATTGATGCCTTTAATGGCTTCAATGTCAAGTGGAGATGGTAAGAATCGCATAATTGCATCAAGCAGAAACTGTACCCCTTTGTTTTTGAAAGAGGATCCGCAGAGGGTTGGAACAACAGCCATATTAATGGTTGCTTTCCTCAAAGCGTCAATAATCTCCTCTTCAGAAATGGAGTCTGGATCATCAAAGAACTTCTCAAGTATTGCATCATTAAATTCTGCAACAGACTCAACAAGTTTTCCTCTCCACTCGTCAACTTCGTCAACCATTGAAGCAGGAATATCTTTTATCTGATAGTTAACCAGATCCTTGCTATCTGCATCGTAATAAAATGCTTTTTTGGAAATGAGGTCAATAATTCCCTCAAACTTCTCTTCTGCTCCAATAGGTAGAACAATAGGAACTGCGTGGGCACCCAACTTGTCGTTCATCTCTTCGATAACGGCAAGGAAGTCTGCTCCTACACGGTCCATTTTGTTTACGTATGCGAGCTTTGGAACTTTGTATTTGTCGGCCTGACGCCAAACTGTCTCAGATTGAGGCTGAACACGACCAACTGCGCAAAATGTTGCAACAGTTCCGTCCAATACCCTTAAAGAACGCTCCACCTCAACTGTAAAGTCAACGTGACCGGGAGTGTCAATTAAATTTATCTGATATTGATTGCCTTGGTAATTCCAAAAAGCTGTGGTAGCAGCAGAGGTAATTGTTATTCCTCTCTCCTGCTCCTGGACCATCCAGTCCATAGTTGCGGCGCCATCGTGAACCTCTCCAAGTTTATGGGTTTTGCCCGTATAAAACAGGATTCGTTCAGATGTAGTAGTCTTACCTGCATCAATGTGTGCCATGATGCCGATATTTCTTGTGTATTTTAAATCTCTTGCCATTTATTCTGTTTATTCACTCTAAAAACGGAAGTGTGCGAATGCTTTATTGGCCTCAGCCATTTTATGCATATCCTCTTTTCTTTTGTAAGCACCACCTTCGTTGTTGTAAGCGGCTAAAATTTCAGCGGCTAACTTCTCGGCCATTGAATGAGCAGAGCGTTTGCGTGAGTAAAGAATCATATTCTTGATTGAGAGCGAAATCTTCCTTTCAGGACGAACCTCTGTTGGAACCTGGAAGTTTGCACCACCCACTCTGCGGCTCTTCACCTCAACTTGTGGAGTTACATTCTCTAAAGCTTTTTTCCAGATTTCCAGCGGAGCCTTGTCAGAATCTTTCATCTTCTCGCCAATAATATCCATAGCATCATAAAATAAGCTATAGGCAATACTCTTCTTCCCCTGGTACATTAGATTATTCACGAATTGTGTCACCAACACATCGTGATACTTGGGATCAGGAAGCAGAATCCTCTTTTTAGGCTTCGTTTTTCTCATTTGTTTCTCTTAATAATTTTAGTTTTACTTTTTCTTAGCCGGAGCTGCTGCACCTTTTTTAGGTCTCTTAGCGCCGTAGAGCGAACGCCCTTGTTTGCGTCCCTCAACACCAGCAGTGTCGAGAGCACCACGAAGAATGTGGTAGCGTACTCCCGGAAGGTCCTTCACACGACCACCACGAACAAGCACAATTGAGTGCTCCTGGAGGTTATGACCTTCTCCCGGTATGTATGCATTGACCTCCTTCTGGTTTGTCAAGCGAACACGGGCAACTTTTCGCATAGCCGAGTTAGGTTTCTTAGGTGTAGTAGTGTAAACACGTACACAAACACCACGCCTTTGAGGGCAGGAGTCAAGTGCTCTTGATTTACTTTGCTCCACCAGAACCGTACGACCCTTGCGTACTAATTGTTGAATTGTTGGCATAATTAATTGTTAATCTTTACTTTATGTAATTACGTTATATAAAACGGGTTGCAAAGATACGCTTTCTTTTCCTAACTACAAACAACTTATTAACATTTTTTGAGCTAAAAAAGGGTTATATTTGCTAGATAAACAATTAACAAGCTATGAAAATTTCACAAAAATCTGCCGCCTACATTGTTCAGGAGGAGAAGTATGGAGCGCACAATTATCATCCACTTGAGGTTGTGTTATCCAGAGGAGAGGGTCCTTTCGTGTGGGATGTAGACGAAAAGCGTTACTATGACTTTTTGTCGGCCTATTCAGCAGTAAATCAGGGACATTGCCATCCAAAAATCGTGGGAGCATTAAAAGATCAGGCAGAGACATTATGTCTTACATCAAGAGCCTTTTATAATGATTGTCTTGGCCCATATGAGGAGTATATCCACAATTATTTTGGATATGATAAGGTCTTACCTATGAACTCAGGTGCCGAGGCTGTTGAAACAGCTCTTAAACTTGCAAGAAGGTGGGGCTATTCAAAGAAAGGAATTCCTGAAAATCAGGCTTTAATAGTAGGCTGTGAGGGTAATTTTCACGGTAGAACAATTAGTATTGTCTCCCTATCAACTGACCCCGATTCATATTCGCAATATGGTCCATTTACACCAGGATTAATTAAAATTCCATATAATAACGTCTCTGCTCTGGAGGCGGTTTTGGAGAAGAGTTCAAAGCATATTGCTGCATTTATGCTTGAACCAATTCAGGGTGAGGCTGGAGTATTTGTGCCAGATGATGGATACCTTAAAAAGTGCTACGACCTTTGTAAAAAACACAATGTCCTTTTTATCGCAGATGAGGTTCAGACAGGTATTGCCAGAACAGGAAAAATGCTTTGCTGTGACCACGAAGGAATAAGACCAGATGTTGTAATTCTGGGTAAGGCTATCTCAGGGGGAGTTCTCCCAGTATCTGCGGTTCTTGCAGATGATGAAATTATGCTAACAATAAAACCGGGTGAGCACGGATCAACTTTTGGCGGATTTCCACTTGCCTGTAAGGTAGCTATGGCTGCCCTAGAGGTAGTTAAGGAGGAGAAGTTGGTAGAAAAGGCAGAGTATTTAGGCAATATCTTCAGGAGTGAAATGAGGAAGGTTAACTCTCCTTTTATTGAACTAATAAGAGGTAAGGGTCTTCTTAATGCAATTGTGATAAAACCTCATAACGGAAAAGAGGCAATGGATATTTGTGAAAGAATGGCTGAGAATGGATTGATTGCCAAGCCAACACACAGACATATTATTAGATTTGCTCCACCTTTGGTTATTACAGAAGAGCAGTTGAGAGAGGCGCTAAAAATAATTATCTCCTCAATTAAGGAACTAGAGTAACATTAAAATTTATGCAGACTACCTCAAAAGTATTAATGATTAGACCGGTCAGATTTGGCTTTAATGAACAAACTGCAGTAAATAACTCATTCCAGAAAAGAGGATACGAATTAAGTGCTCAAGATATGGCTCTTGAGGAGTTTGATAAATTTGTAGCTCTTCTTAAATCAAATGGAGTAGAGGTGGTGGTTGTGGAGGATACTCCGGAGCCTCATACACCTGATTCCATATTCCCTAATAATTGGTTTTCAACACACGCAACAGGTGAGCTTATCCTCTATCCTATGTGTGCTCCCAATAGGCGCCTTGAGAGAAAAGAGAGTGTATTAAGTGTGTTGAATGAGTTGGGTAAGAAGGGTAAGATGAAGAGAGTTGTGGACCTTACCCACTTTGAGAATGAAAACCTATTCCTTGAGGGGACCGGAAGTTTGATTTTTGACAGGAAAAACAAGCTGGCATTTGCTTGCAGATCTCCAAGATGTGACATTGCGGTACTTGAGGAGTTGTGTGATACTATAGATTATGAGTTTTTGGATTTTGGTGCATTTGACAGAGATGGAAACCCCATTTATCATACAAATGTTATGATGTGCGTGGGTGAAAAGTTTGTTGTTGCTTGTCTAGATTCCATAAAGAATATTGACGAGCGTACAGAATTTATCGCATTTGTTGAAGATTGTGATAAAGAGCTTGTAGAGATTTCAATGGATCAGATGGAGCAGTTTGCAGGAAATATGTTGCAACTAAAAAGCAAAGACGGGGATTCACTGCTGATTATGTCAGCTACAGCAAAAAGATCTCTCACCTCTGATCAGCTGGAGACTCTCTCATCTTATTGTAAAATTATCTCTCCTGAACTTGAATCGATTGAGATAAATGGAGGCGGCTCTGCCCGATGTATGCTGGCAGAGCTATTCTTCTGATAATATTTCAAATTAATTATCGTCCTCTTTTAGATATCCTCCCCGGTATGCTGCAAGCAGCCGGGTGAGTTCATCTATTTGGCGCATCAGATCTACACCAATATCTGTGTCCCTTACAAGTCTTCTCTTGTTACTGAATTCAAGTACGGTTGTTTCAGATATTATATCGTGGCCATCCTCAATAGCTTTTTTGGTTGATTCAAAAGGCTCGTGCTGAATAAGCATAAGGCCGTGTGAATTATATATTAGTGTATAACCGGCTATCCCGGTTTCTGGCTGATATGCTTTTGAGTAGCCACCATCTATTACAAGCAGTTTGCCTCCTGCTTTAATAGGAGACTCTCCTTTTGCAGTTTTAACAGGAATGTGACCGTTTATTATATGTGAGACTTCATCATTAATCCCAAACTCCTTTAGGATTGCTTCGCAAATTTCCCGATTATTCTTTAGAGTATAGTACTCTCCTTTATTCTCTTTGTGAGTCTCTTTTTCAGCAATGAAATACCTCTCAAAGGTTGTCATCCTATCTTTATCAAAAGGAGGTGATACTGGACCGCACCACAAATACCAGACAAAATCTGTTGCGAAAAGTTTCTCTTTTTTTCTTTTCTCTTCAAAGTATGCCTGCCTTACAATTTGGTCAATTTTATCAAATAGCGCTTTTCCTGAATATTCTATACCTCTAATTTTTAGTTTTTTAAAAGTTCCATCTGAATTAAGTGGAACAGAGCCGTGATAAAGCAAATTTGAATTCTTTACCAAATAGAGAGAGCCATTGGCATAAATACACCTCATATGTTTACGAAGCTTCTCGCTATTTGCAAAGTAGTGTTTCATTGTCTCAACAACTTCCCTTTCGTCATCTGTAAGCTTATATGGATTTTTAGGATCTATAGTTGGAAAGAGAGTATCTCGCAGAGCATACTCCTTTCCGTAAAGGTCAATTGTCCCTTTTTCAAAATTTATTCTGTGAAGTAACCTTCTCTCATCCATCCCGAATTCCGGATTCCTCTCAATAAGCTCTCCTTCAAGTTTGAATTGTATGATTGAGATGGCTTTATGCATTTGAGAAATAAGTTTCATATGCTTCTGCTTCACAGGTTCGTCATCTCTTGCCTTTGGCTTAAACAGAAGGCACTGATCCTCACCATAAACTTCCATAGCAAATGTTGCCAGCGGTAGAAGGTTTATACCATATCCATCCTCCAGGGTTGAAAGATTCCCGTACCTTAGACTTATACGGAGTACATTGGCCATACAAGCCTCACTCCCTGAAGCAGCTCCCATCCAGACAATATCGTGGTTGCCCCACTGGATGTCAAAATTATGATAATCGCACAACAGGTCCATTATTATATGAGCTCCCGGTCCCCTATCGTATATATCACCAACAATGTGAAGATGGTCAATTGTAAGACGCTGAATTATTTTGCTCATTGCAATAATAAACTGTTCCGCCCTTCCTGTTGAAACTATTGTTGTTATAATAGCGTGAACGTAATCCTGCTTATTTGGATCCGTTTTAAACTCGTGAAGAAGCTCTTGAATAATATATGAAAACTCATTGGGCAGGGCCTTGCGAACCTTAGAGCGGGTATATTTTGATGAGACATTACTGAGGACACTCAGAAGCTGGAGAAGTACCATCTTATACCAGTCGTTGATATCTCTCTCTCGTACCTGAATAACTTTGAGCTTCTCAGCAGGATAGTATATCAAAGTGCAAAGTTCTCTTTTCTCCCACTCTCTAAGTCTGTGGCCAAATATATCCTCTACCTTTTTTCTTATTACTCCCGATGCATTCTTTAACACGTGTTGAAAAGACTCGTGCTCTCCGTGGATATCGGTAAGAAAATGTTCTGTTCCCTTTGGAAGATTAAGTATAGCCTCAAGGTTGATAATCTCTGTGCTGGCAGCAGATATTGTAGGAAAACTTTTAGAAAGTAGTTGAAGATATTTTAGATCCTTCATTGCCAATTATTTATTGTCAAGTAAATATTTATTCAATATCATCATAAGAAGTGAAGACTTAATTGGTTTTGTAAGAACCTCATTACAACCAGCCTCTCTTGCCTCCATTTGATCTGATTCAAAAGCATTTGCAGTTAGAGCTATTATTGGGATGCAGGAGTTCCTTTCTCTTATCGCTTTTGTGGCTTCAAGCCCATTCATAACCGGCATTTTAATATCCATAAGAATTATATCAGGGTTGAATGAACCATATAAGTTAATTGCCTCTTCTCCATTAAGAGCCCTTACAACGTCAAATTTTTTTGATAATATAATATCTAGTAGCATAAAGTTACTGTCAAGATCTTCAGCAATAAGAATCTTCTTTTTAACCTCAAACTCTTTTATAGTTATTGGCTCATCTTCAGTCTCTTTCCTACCTGATTCTCCAAAGTCAACCCTTGGTTTAATATCAAACGGAATAGTATAGAATATACGAGTACCCTCTCCTAAAGTTGATGTCAGAGATATTGCTCCACCCAATTTTTCAACGATTGCTTTACATATTGGCAAGCCCAAACCTGCACCTGAAACAAATTCATCTGTTTTGAAGAATCTGTTGAAAACCTTATCCACTGCATCGGGAGGTATCCCTCTTCCGCTATCTTTTACATAAACTTCAATTTCACTTTTTCTCCTGATATATCCAATTTCAATCTCTCCACTTTCTGTAAATTTTATTGCGTTGTTAACCAAATTTGAAACAACCTGTCTGTTTCTGACAGGATCGTATAAAATTATCTCATTGGTTGAAGGTAATCCTGTTTTTATTACCACTCCCTCTTTAACGTTTAGTCGGCTAGTTTCAGCAACCTCAATAATTTGAGTAGAGAGATCAAAATTTGAAAGTTCAAATTTGAGGCTGTTTGACTCAATTCTTGATATATCAAGAATGTCGTTGATCAGAGTCATAAGTGAAGAAGAATTGCTGTTAATAATTGAGGCAAATTCACTCTTCTCCTCATCCGAATATGAAGGATCAGATATAAGATTGGCAAAGCCGACAATTCCGTTTAGCGGTGTACGTATTTCGTGGCTCATATTAGAAAGGAAGGAGCTTTTAAGTCTGTCTGACTCCTCAGCTTTTAATCTAGCCTCAACCAACTCGTTCTCTCTCATCTTGATATCCTGGATATTTATATCCATCCCATAAAGGAATCTTGCATCTTTATTTGATGTACCGGTTGAGACGGAGTATATAATCCCTCTTCTCTCCCACCACTCCCAATTATTCTCTCCATTAAGCGACATTCTGTACTCTACAGTAAAACTTTTTGCCTTTCTAGTCATCAACTTATCATACGACAAAGAGAGCTTCTCTCTGTCATCTGGATGAACAAAATCTAGGAAGTTTTTATGAGTAAGGAACTCTCCATCACCAGCGCCAAAGATATTTTCCTTGTTTACAGCAACGGAAAACTGTTTTGTTATAGTACTATAAAACCATATAAAGGCTTTTGCAGATTCCATTGCAAGATTCAAGTATCTCTTCTGTTTGTTAATTTCGGTTACATCTCTCATTACCAAAACAATCTGACTAACAGAGCCATCATTATTCAGTACGGGAGCAATGTTGCCGGCAATAAAGCGGGACTCCTTTTCGTGATAATCTATTCTGGAGAATTCCGGTATTTGTATAGACTTTTTCTCTGTAAAGGCTTGTTTAAGCAAAGAGTGTATACAAACATTGCTCTCAGGCTGACTAGTGTTGAATACTTCGTGGAATCTTCTCCCCTGTATTCCCTTTTTTGATTCAGAGAGGTTAATGGCAGCATCGTTTGCGTAAATAATTTTAAGCTTATCGTCAAATGAGATAACCCCCTCTTCCATTACCGAAAATGTATTGTTTAACAACTCTTTCCTTGCAATATTTTCAGAGCTGAGCCTCATCAGCTCCTTGTTAAGTTTGCTATGGCGCATATGATAAACTGCAAATACCATAAGAGTTGTTATCAGCAATAGAATAAATGCAAGAAAAAGCTGAACTTCAGTGCGATATTCATCATATATACTTGCAGGTTTATTTAAGACTAATGATTGCTTTGGAATTTTGTCGCCTGATATACCCCACCTTTTAAGTTTGTTAAAATCAAAAAGAAGCTTATACTCCTTAATTGTATCATTAATTATAAGGCCAGGATTGTTAATTAACCTAGAGGAGATTTCTGCTGCCTTATACCCATGCTCCCAGCTTGATACGGTATATCCTCCCAAGACACCGGTCCCGGTAAGGAGATTCTGAATCCCTATTATTGGAAGATTGTCAATAATTGAGAGAAAGGAGTGGCTGTAACCATTTAAAAGATAGTTCCCTTCATTGTCAACCATCCAACTGGATAATTTTGCAAATGACTTAAGTTGTGTTCCGTTTATCCTCTTTACAAAATCCTCAAAATTTCCATCTTTAGGGGATAGGAAAGTGAATTTGTAATTATGTTTGTTTTCTAACGTTGCAATTTCTCGCTTTGTATATTCAGTCTCTAAGTCTCCGTATGTGCTATTATCAGTAATGAACAATATCTCTTTAGCATCAGGAAATAGTTTTGTGCCAAGTTCAATATTCTCTTTTACCGGAAACGAAGTGTGGATATATGAAATACCCATAAGCTCCTTGTAAGTTGGATCTAATAATTTAACGCATAAAATCCTTGGCAAAGTTTCGTGGGATGAATCTAGAGAGAGCAATACCTCAAGCGCCTCGCTGTCATTTGCAATTACAAGATCCGGAAGGTTATTACTGTATGCTTTCCAAGCCAAATTCATAACTCTTATCATATCCTCCTTTGAACGATCACCCTCAGAGTTGATGTATAGGTTTGATATCCTGGTGTTTGTTTTGTTATTGGAGTGATGTGTTGAAAATCCGGCTCCAAATTCTCTAACCCTTTCATTGTTGCGCTCTTTTGAGTAAACAATCATCACTCTTTTCTCCCTCTTTTCCCTCTCTGTTGTCTCAGAAGAGAGACTTTGTGAGGAAGATGCAACAGATGCCATTAAAATGGCTCCGGAAAGCAGAAATTTGAGAATACTCTTAACAAACATAAACCAAAGTTAGTAATTTATTCCTGTGAATTTATTAAATTTGTTAGCATACAAATAATTTTTAAATACCTATAATTATGAAATTTGAGTTGCCTTTATTGGCCTGGGAAGCAGATGCGCTGGAGCCTGTAATTAGTGCACGCACAATAGAATTCCATTACGGAAAACATCATCAGGCATATGTTAATAATTTAAACTCACTTATACTTGGGACTCCCTTTGAGAATATGGGTCTTGAAGAGATAATTCACAAGTCAGAAGGGGCAATTTTTAACAATGCAGCACAGGTGTGGAATCATACCTTTTATTTTAACTGTTTTACACCAGGAGGAAATGGTCTCCCATCAGAGGAGCTTTTGGGCGCTTTTCTGGATACCTGGGGGAGTTTTGAAAATTTTAAAAAAGAGTTTAGTGCAGCCGCTGCATCTCTTTTTGGATCTGGATGGGCTTGGCTTGTGAAAGATTCAGAAGGGAAACTATCCATCATTAAAGAGAGCAATGCGGGAACACCTCTGTTAAAAGGTGTTGAGCCACTCCTGCTTTTTGATGTGTGGGAACACGCATACTATCTGGATTATCAGAATAGAAGAGCAGATTATATTGAAGCTTTGTGGAAGATTGTAGATTGGGAAGCTGTATCTTCAAGATACTAATCTTCCGTACACCTCTTTTTTTGCCATAACTGTCATCATTACACTCCTCACAACAAGGTGTGCCGAGTATGCCACGTATAGTGCCTGGATTCCTATTATCCATTCAGTCGCATAATATGTCAGAAAAAATGCTGCAGCAGAGGCAATCATTGTATCCCTTATTGCTGAGGCTGCTGTTGCCCCAATATATATACCATCCCACATAAATGCTACGCAACTAATTACAGGGACTATTAGAAGCCAGGGCATAAACTCGGCAGAGGCTGCTATAACCTCATCATTATTGGTCAGTAACCGAAATATTGGTTCTCCGGCTAAAACATATGCTAAAGTAGATATTCCAGCTATAATAAATGTCCATAAAAAGAGAAGCTTAACCGCTTTTTTTAGAGAAAAGAGATCTTTTGCACCAACATATCTGCCTGTAATTGCCTCCCCAGCATATGCAAACCCGTCAACCAGATATGAATAAAGGAGCATCAGTTTCATCATAATGGTACTCACAGCAAGTAGCTGGTCTCCGTATTTGGCAGAGAGTGCCGTAAATCCTGTATATACAAGAAGCAGAGATGCAGATCTTAGAAAGAGATTGCCGTTAAGGACAAAAAAGTCCTTCATCTCTTTTAATTTTAAAGAGCCTTTAAGGTTAATATATTTGAATAGCTTCTTGTAGTACCTGTTCATCAATATAACAGCAGACAAAATTCCAATATATTGAGCAGCAACCGTTCCTAAGGCCACTCCCGCAATTCCCATCTTCATAGGGATCGCAAAAATAATGCTGAGTAATATGTTTGAACTATTTACAATAATATCAGTTACCATTGGGCTAACTGTGTTTTGCATCCCAATGAACCAACCCTTGAAGGAGAAGAGACTTAATGTAGCCGGAGCAGCCCATATGCGGATGAAAAAATAGTCCCTAGCCATACTTTCAACCTGGGGTGTTGTGTCAAGTATTGCAAAAGCTCCCACAACATATACATATTGTATTATCAGTAGAAAAAGGGCAGCAATAAGTGCGGTCCCCAAAGATTGAGTCAGCACATTTATACTCTCTTTGAAATCTCTTCTTCCGTAAGATTGGGCAGCTTTTCCTCCCGTTCCGACACGAAGAAAACCCAGATTCCAGTATAGGAGATCAAATAGCATAGTCCCTATTGCAATTCCGCCAATAGCCGCAGCATCTCCCAATCTTCCGGCAATTGCAAGGTCTGCCATTCCTACCAGTGGTACTGTTATGTTTGCGAGAATGCTCGGGCCTGCCAGGCGGAGTATCTTTTTGTTCATATTGCTACCTGTATTTCTCCTCCTCATCCAGCATCCCGAGGTATGATAAATATCTATCTGCAGATATTTCGTTATTGTCCACAGCCTCCTTTACACGACATCCAGGTTCGTGTGTGTGAGTGCAGGGGGCAAATCTGCACTCTTGATTGAGTTTAAGCATCTCCGGAAAATAATGACTAAGCTCCTCCCTCTCCATCTCAACAAGGCCAAAGCCTCTTATCCCCGGGGTGTCAATAATAAAGCCACCGCTATTCAACGGGTGCATTTCGTAAAAGGTAGTGGTGTGTTTTCCTTGAAGGTGATAGTCAGAGATATTTGCTGTTTTAAGGATAAGGTTAGAGTCCATTGCGTTAATGAGTGATGATTTTCCAACTCCAGACTGACCGGAAAAGAGAGATACCTTGCCTTTGCACTCATCCCTAAGCTTTTCAATGTTTAGACCTGTTTTTGCAGATACTTCAATAATTTCATAGCCGGCACCTTCATAGATTTGCTTGAAGTTTTCAAGCATATCTATCTCCTCTCTGTCCAAAAGGTCTCTTTTATTCAGCAGAATTTTTACGGGTACTCTATAAGCCTCGCAAGTTACTAGAAATCTGTCGAGAAATACAGTTTTTACCTCGGGGTGGATAAGCGTTGTAACAAGATATGCAGTACCAATATTGGAGGCAATAATATGTGATTCTCTTGATAGATTTGTGGATTTCCTTATTATATAATTTTTTCTGGGTTCAATAGAAACAATTATACCCTTTCCATCATCTCCCGGCTCATATTTAACTATGTCTCCAACTGCCAGTGGATTTGTGGTTTTTGACCCCTTTAGTCTGAGTCTGCCACGAACAACACACTCCACAGGATCCCACAAAGGCAAAGGACTAACCATATAGTGGCTGCCGGTATGTTTTACTACTATTGCACTCTTTATTCCTCTTTTTTCCACGGGTGCGAAGATACAAAATTGTATAAAAAAGGATTAACTTCGCGGCATAATTATAAAATTGCTGCAATGTTATCTCCATCTGAAATTGAAAATGTAGTTGAGAGAGGGTTAATGTCTCTGGATTGGAAAATTCCACCTGAAGAGTTATATGAACCAATTGAGTATCTTATTTCGATAGGAGGAAAGAGACTAAGACCAAAACTTGCGATTTTATGTTGTAATCTTTTCTCGGACAATCTAGATAAATCAATAATATATCCGGCTTTGGGACTTGAGGTTTTTCACGGCTTTACTCTAATTCACGATGATATTATGGATGGGGCAGATATGAGAAGAAATCAGCCTACTGTACATAAAAAATGGGATAGAAATATTGCGATATTGTCCGGAGATGTGATGTGTATAAAGTCATATCAGTTGATTGCTCAAGCTCCTGAAAGCAAACTGAAAGAGGTTCTTGATGTTTTCTCAGAGACCGCTTCAAAGGTTTGTGAAGGTCAACAGTATGATATGAATTTTGAGGAGGAGCCGTTTATTACAATTGAAGACTATATGCAGATGATTGGTCTGAAGACTGCTGTCCTTATTGCCTGTTCGGCAAAAATTGGTGCTATAATTGGAGGCGCAAGCAGAGAGATCTCGGATGCTCTTTATAATTATGCATACAAACTTGGTCTGGCTTTTCAGATTAAAGATGACCTTTTGGATAGCTTTGGTGATACTGCAATATTTGGCAAAAATATTGGAGGGGATATAATGAGTAATAAGAAGACCTGGTTACTTGCGGAGAGTATGAAAAGGGCTGTTGGAGAGGATAAAAAAGAGCTTGACAGATTGTTAAAAGTAAGTGAGATTAAAAGGGAGGAGAAGATTCCTGCAATGCAAGCATTATTCACCAAATTGGGTGTTAAAGATGATGCAGATTTTGCTGTTGAGGCTCTTCACAAAGAGGCTTCCGGAATACTTCAAAAAGCAGGACTAGGCAAAAACGAGATGAATCAATTATCTGATTTCGCAAACACTCTATTGAACAGAGAGAGGTAAAATCTGTTACTTAAAAATGAATTCTACTATTGAAATAATGGCTCCGGCAGGCAACTTTGAGAGTTTGAATGCTGCTATTCAGGGTGGTGCAAATTCTGTCTACTTTGGTGTTGGGAGCCTGAATATGCGTTCTCATTCAGCGAATAATTTTTCAACAGACTCTTTAAAGGAGATTGTTGAGATTTGTAATAACTCAGGTGTTAAGTCATACCTTACGCTTAATATTGTTATTTATGATGAGGATATTTCGCCTATGAGGGAGGCAATAGATAAAGCTGTAGAGGCAGGTGTTTCTGCAATTATTGCTTCAGATATGGCCGTAATACTTTATGCAAGAGAGAGAGGTATGGAGGTTCATATTTCTACTCAGCTTAATGTATCAAACATCTTAAGTCTAAAATATCACGCTCAGTTTGCAGATGTTGTTGTATTGGCCAGAGAATTAAATCTTAATCAGATTAAAGATATTTCAGAGACTATTGAACGAGAGCAGATTAAAGGCCCATCCGGGGAGTTGGTAAGGCTGGAGCTTTTTTGTCACGGAGCACTCTGTATGGCGGTCTCCGGGAAGTGTTACCTTAGTCTACACGAGTATAATGCCTCTGCAAACAGAGGCAGTTGCTACCAGATTTGCAGAAGATCATACGAGGTTAAAGATAAAGAGACGGGAAATACTCTTGAAGTTGACAACAAATATATAATGTCTCCAAAAGATTTATCCACTATACTTTTTGTTGATAAGCTAATTGATTCAGGGATAAGAGTTTTCAAGATTGAGGGTAGGGCAAGAGCCCCTGAGTATGTTAAGAGGGTTACATCCGCATATAGAGAGGCGGCTGATGCTGTCCTGGAGAATCGGTATACTCCCGAACTTGCCAAGGCTCTGGAAGGGAGAGTGTCAGAGGTTTTTAACAGAGGCTTTTGGGATGGCTACTACCAGGGAGCACGTCTGGGCGAGTGGAGCGAAGTGTATGGTAATAAAGCCACTAAAAAGAAGGCTTATGTTGGGAAAGTGACCAATTTTTTCTCAAACCTCTCTGTGGCAGAAGTTTTGATTGAGACAGGAGAGCTTAAGCTGGGAGATGATGTTTTAATTATTGGCCCTTCAACCGGTGTGATGGAGCTGAAGATAGAGGAGATAAGGACAAATCTCCTGCCGGTAGATGTTGCGGAAAAGGGCGACCTTTGCTCATTACCAGTTCCAAAGGGTACAAAGCTTAGAAGATCAGATAAAATTTACTTGTGGAGATAAAGGAAAAAGATGTTTTTACTGGTGAAAGAGTTCCACTAAGGATGGTGGAATTTCTTAAAGAGCACCATTTACTCACTCTTGCTGTTACAGATGGAGCGGATATATGGTGTTCTCACGCCTTTTATGTATTTATTGAGGAGGAAAATGCCTTTTTAATTATTTCAGAAGAGAGGACGAGACATATCCAAATAGTAAGAAAAAATCCAACTGTTTCCGGAGGTGTTGCCCTAGAGACCAACAAAATTGGTGAGATAAGAGGAATTCAGTTTAAAGCAGATATTGAGCAGTGCAAAGAGACAATTTTTGGGAAATATAAACTCATCTATCTAAAAAGTTTTCCTTATGCTATTTTTAAAGGTGGCGATTTATGGCTTCTGCGAATAACAGAAGCCAAATTCACCGATAATCGTTTGGGTTTTGGAAAGAAACTGAAATTTATAAGAGAAAAGCTCTCTTAATCTCATCAACTGCATCAAGTTTTTCCCAGGCGAAAAACTCTATCTCTTTTTTAACGGTTTTGCCACCCTCTATTAGCTCAATCTCTTTGGTAAAAGGATCTCTTCCCATATGACCATAAGCAGCAGTCATCTCATAAATAGGATATTTAAGCTTTAAACGCTCAATTATTTTTGCTGGTCTTAGGTCAAATATTTCCTCAATTTTCACAGCAATTTCTCCATCGGTTAACCCGTTATTTGCAGTTCCATATGTGTTTACAAATACGCTTACAGGTCTGGCAACACCTATAGCGTAAGCAAGTTGAACCAGTACCTCTTTTGCTACTCCTGCAGCAACCAGATTTTTGGCAATATGTCTAGCAGCATATGCAGCAGACCTATCTACCTTACTCGGGTCTTTCCCTGAAAATGCGCCACCACCGTGAGCTCCCTTTCCGCCATATGTATCTACAATGATTTTTCGTCCTGTCAGACCAGTATCTCCGTGAGGCCCTCCAATAACAAACTTGCCTGTTGGATTGACGTGTAAGATGTAATCCCCTTTGAAAAGAGCTTGAGTAAATTCAGGAAGTCTCTTCACTAATCTGGGGATTAGAATATTTCTGACATCGTCACGGATCTTTAATTGCATTGTTGTGTCATCGGCAAAATCGTCGTGCTGGGTAGATATAACAATTGTATGAATTCTTAAAGGATTGTTATTGTCATCGTACTCAATTGTAAACTGAGATTTTGAATCCGGCCTCAAATAGGTCATCTCTTTACCCTCTCTTCTGATTTTAGCAAGTTCTAGCAGAGCTATATGAGATAATGTGAGTGGGAGTGGCATATACTCCTCCGTATCGGTACAGGCATATCCGAACATCATCCCCTGATCTCCGGCTCCTTGCTCTTCTGCTACCGCTACATCAACGCCTCGGTTTATATCTGCCGATTGTTCGTGTATTGCAGAGAGTATTCCGCAGGAATTACCATCAAACATATACTCGGCTTTTGTATAACCTATTTTATTAATTACCCTTCTGGTTATTTGTTGGATATCTACATAGGCAGAGGATCTTACCTCTCCTCCTACAACTACAAGTCCCGTGCTTACGAATGTTTCGCAGGCAACCTTTGAGTTGCTATCCTGCCTGATGAATTCATCAAGAATTGCATCCGATATCTGATCCGCCACTTTGTCTGGATGCCCTTCAGATACCGATTCAGATGTAAAAAGATATGACATTTTCGTGAAAAATTAGTTAAACATATAGTTAAACACTTTCGGAGGGAAAGAGTTCTTGAATACACGAAATGGCAAATGGAAAAACGAATGTTCAGAACATTTTAGCATTTTTTCGTGTGGTTGCAAGCAGTCAAATCTCTCCACCAGTAATTTTGTGCAAAGATATATAAAATTTGTTAATAAAAAATGGTTACGATATTGTTAAATATTTCAAAATAATTGTCATTTTTACTTATGATTTACCTAATTTTGCGACACAAAACCAAACAACTTTTATAAATACCTATGAAACAAACACTTAAGAAATTTGCCATGGTGGCCGTGAGTTTGTTTGTTGCCTTTGCTGCTTTTGCACAGGTTACGACATCCTCTATGAGCGGAAGAATTACCGAGGCCGACGGAAGAGCTGTAGTAGGAGCTACTGTAGTTGCCGTTCATACCCCTTCAGGCACTCAGTACTATTCAATTACTGACAATGCCGGTAACTATCGCATACAGAATATGCGTGTTGGCGGTCCGTACGAAGCTGAGGTTACTTTCCTTGGTTTCGGTTCTGTAAAGAGTGGAAACATTGTTCTAAGACTTGGAGAAAACTATGTTCACGATGCAGTCCTCACTGAGGAGGCTGTTAGTTTGAGTGAAGTAGTTGTCTCTGCAGGGATTAACCCTATTCTTAACAGCGATAGAACAGGTGCTTCTATGAACATTAGCACAAGAGAGATTAACACTCTCCCATCAATAAGCAGAAGTATTACAGACTTCACTAAGCTTACTCCTCAATCAAATGGAACATCATTTGCAGGGCGTGATGGTCGTTTTAATACTGTAACTATTGACGGAGCTGCATTTAATAACAACTTTGGTCTCTCAAGCAACGCACTTCCTGGTGGTACAGCTCAGCCGGTGTCTCTGGATGCTATTGCTGAGGTATCTGTAAACATCGCTCCATATGATGTTCGTCAGTCTCAGTTTACCGGAGCTGCAATTAACGCAGTTACAAAATCTGGTGATAACAACTGGAAGGCTTCTGTTTACACATATTTAAGGCCTAAATCATTCACCGGCGAGCTTGTTGGTGAGTCAGTTGTTAAAGGCGCTCGTGACAGAGAGTCTCAAATGTTCGGTTTTACAGTAGGAGGTCCAATTATTAAGAACAAACTATTCTTCTTTGTAAGTGGTGAGTATGAGAAAGAGTCTTCACCTAGTGGTGCTTGGGAGCCAAGTATCAATGGTGAGTCAAATCTAACTGAAAGAATCTCTCGTACAACAGTAGCAGACCTTGAGAGAGCTAAAAATCACCTTATGAACACTTACGGATATGATCCGGGTGAATATCAGAACTTCTCTGCTTTCCCTTCTCAGAACTATAAGATTCTTGCACGTGTTGACTGGAATATTGCCAGAAACCACAAATTTGTAGCAAGATACAACAGATTGAGAAATACCTCAACTAACCTTACAAATGCAACTTCAGGTCCATCAGGCGTTCCAAGATCAAATTACGCACGTGTATCTGATAAATCCATTGCCTTCTCAAATGCCTTCTATGGTAATGAAAATGCTATTGATGCATTTGCTGCTGAATTGAACAGTTCATTTGGTTCAAGGATTGCTAACAAACTCCTTGTATCTTATACTGCAACAACAGACCCAAGAAGAACATCAAATAGCGATCTTTTCCCATTCGTTGATATTTACAAGGATGGTGATCCATATATGTCATTTGGATACGAGCTATTTACATATAAGAATCAGGTGCTAAACAATACCTTCTCTGTTACAGACAACCTTTCAATTAACCTTGACAGACACACTTTAACAGCTGGTCTTTCTTATAGCAACATCTTCGTAAATAACTCATACATTCGTGAGGGAACAAGTTACTACAGATATGCTTCATTAGACGACTTCATCAATAACTCTAAACCAACCGCATTTGGTGTTACTTACGGTTATGAAGGTCAGGACATTGAAGGAGTAAAGATGAGTTTTGGTATTGCTAGTGCATACATTCAGGATGAGTGGCAGATAGATCCTAAGTTTAAACTTACATATGGTATTCGTGCAGAACTTCCGCTTTATCACAACAAACTTGTTGACAACCCTGCAGTTGCAGCGCTTGACTTCAATGGTTATAAAATGAGACTCGGCGAATGGCCAAACAGCAAAGTTCAGATCAATCCAAGAGTTGGTTTTAACTGGGACGTAAAAGGAGACAGGAGCATTCAGCTTCGCGGAGGAACAGGTATCTTCTCAGGAGTGCTTCCATTTGTATGGTTTACAAACCAGCCTACTGCTTCCGGTACTGTTCAGAGTCCTGAGATTGGTCTTGTTGAAAACAGACTTCCTGCAGACTTTAGATTCAATCCGGATTTCAAAGCTCAGGTTGCAAAATACCCTTCACTTTTCCCTGCTACAATGAGTTCTACTCTTGCCAGAGGTGCTGCTCTTGCAGAGGTTAGTAAAGATTTCAAAATGCCTCAGATTTGGAGATCAAATCTTGCCGGAGATTTTGAACTTCCGGGCAATATGATCCTTACCGTTGAAGCTTTGTATTCAAAGGATATAAATGCAGTAGTTCAAAAGAACAAGAATCTCCCTAATCCTCAAAATGTATTTATGGGAGTTGATAACCGTCCTCGTTGGACAAATCGTTTTGTAAATAGTGATGTATCCTCTGCAATGGTTCTTGAGAACTCAAGTAAAGGTTATCAGGCATTCTTTACCGCTCAACTTATAAAGAACTTTGAGTACGGATTCTCAGGTATGGTTGCTTACACCTATAACGTTTCTAAGGATGTAACATCAAACCCAGGCTCATCTGCATACTCTGCTTGGACAAGTAACTTAGATGCATTTGATCTTAACAACCCTGCACTTGGATACTCAAACTTCTCTGTTCCTCACAGAGTTGTAGGTTCCCTTTCATACAGAATTGAGTATGCAAGACACCTTGCAACCACCATCTCTGTATTCTACAATGGAGCGGCTTCAGGAAGATCATCAGTTGCTTATTCAAATGATATGAATGGTGACGGTGCTGTTTCAGACCTCATCTATATACCTAATCACAAAGACGAAATCACTTTCGTTGATGTAGTTGGAAAGATGACTGCGGCTCAGCAAGCAGACAAGTTTATGGAATATGTTAAGGGAGACAAATATCTTAGCAAGCATATGGGTGAGTACGCCGGTAGATTTGGGGTTGTTAACCCTTGGAGAAATCGTTGGGATGTTAAAGTTCTACAGGATGTATTCGCTGATTTTGGAACAGATAGAAGATACACTCTTCAGGTTTCACTTGATATCGTTAACGCTGCTAACTTGCTTAGCAAGAACTGGGGCTTGTACAAGAAATCCGGTTTAGCTAACAACTACAATGTTATTATGCCTTTAACATATAAGGGTGTTGACCATATGGGTCAGCCAACCTATACTCTTAATGCAAAGGATCTTGCAGACTTTGATGCTAAGAACCAGTTAATCAATCAGGTGACAACAGGAAGTACTTGGGGAATGCAACTAGGTATTCGCCTTCTTTTCTAAACTGACACCTTAAATACAAACTATGAGGATGACTAAATTTGTAGTCATCCTCATTTTTTATTGCCCTTAATTTTACTAACTTTGTTTAAGTATGTGAGAGAGATGGGATATGGTTACCAGGCAAGAGACAGGAAAACGAGGTGAGCGAGAGGCTGAGGAGTTCCTTAATAAAAGAGGACTAATAACTCTTGAGCGAAACTGGCGATGTGGCCATAAGGAGGTAGATCTTATAATGGATGGAGTAGGTGCCATCCATTTTGTAGAGGTGAGAGCCCTCTCTGCTCCATCATTATTGAAACCCTATGAAACTATCGGCTTCAATAAACAAATGAACCTAATAAGAGCAGCCTCATCTTATGTTGCTAAACATAGAGTAAAAAAGGAGGTTTCGTTTGATATTATATCTGTACAATTTTATGAAAGACATACAGTTATAGAATATTTTCAAAATGCATTTTCTCCAAGATGGTAAGATAATATAGTCTAGACAATGAACAAAAACAATTACTGTATAATAATGGCCGGAGGAATTGGAAGCAGATTCTGGCCGGTCAGCAGAAATTCAAAGCCAAAACAATTTTTGGACATACTGGGAGTTGGAAAATCTTTCTTGCAGCAGACGTTTGAGCGTTTTTCGCAAATAATTGATAAGGACAATATTATTATTGTGACTTCATCTCACTACAAACAACTTGTGTTTGATCAACTACCAGACATTAATCCTGACAATGTTCTGCTTGAGCCATATAGACGTAATACAGCACCTTGTATTGCATATGCAACCTATAAGCTACTTGAAAAAAATCCGGCGGCTACTGTGGTGGTTGCTCCAAGTGACCACCTTATAATGAATGATAAGCTTTTTCTTGAGACAATAGAGAATGCATTGGAATATGCTAGTGGTCACAATGTGTTACTAACACTTGGTATTAATCCTACTCGCCCAGAGACTGCCTACGGCTACATTCAGGCAAATAAATCTGAGATGGTGGATATTGGAAACAGACCTGCCTACCCGGTTAAAACTTTTACAGAAAAGCCGAATACTGAACTTGCAGATGTTTTTGTTAAATCTGGTGAATTTCTCTGGAATTCGGGTATTTTTATATGGAATTTGCAGACGATCAAGAGCGAAATGGAGCTTCATCAGAAGGGAATATCCTCTATGTTTGGTAAGGGCAAAGGGATATATTTTACTCCTGAAGAGCCGGCCTTCGTTAAAGCAGTATACGAGGATTGTACAAGTATCTCCATTGACTACGGTATAATGGAGAAGACCGAGAAGGCACTTGTCTATCCAGCCTCTTTTGGTTGGTCGGACTTAGGAACCTGGGATGCTCTCTATTCCGAGGCAGAAAGGGATAATAATGACAATCACATTGTTGGTGAAGAGACAATGGTCTCTGACGTTAATGAGAGTATCGTTGTTTCACAAGAAAAGGAGAAACTCATAGTCGTAAAAGGGTTGCAAAACTTTATGGTTGTGAATACAGATGATGTTTTGTTGATTTGTCCAAGGGAAGAGGCAGCTTTTAAGAGTATCCTGTCAGACCTCCCTCTTAATGAGTTTATGAAATTTCAATAAATTATATATATGGCTAGCGCACCGTTAACAATTGAGGTTCAGTCGGAAATTGGGAAGCTCGAGGCAGTTCTTCTCCATTCACCAGGGGCAGAAGTCGAGAATATGACTCCTAGAAATGCTCAGAGAGCACTGTACAGTGATATATTAAATCTTTCAATAGCCCAGAAGGAGTATGAGCAGGTATCAGGAGTATTAAATAAGGTTTCAAAAACATATCAGATAAGGGATCTCCTGGTAAAAATTTTAGATAACCACGCTGAAAGAGAGTCATTGATTGGTAAAGTTTGTGTAACTGAAAATGTCACTGACTATTTTGAGTACTTAATGGATATGTCCTCAAAAAATCTTGCAGCTGTTCTTATTGAAGGACTTCCTGCAAGAATTAATACTTTAACAGCATATCTTAAGGATGATTACTATGCACTTCTTCCGCTCTATAATTTCTATTTTACAAGAGATGCATCGGTCTCTATAGGTAACAGAGCTTTAATATGCAAGATGGCCAGTAAAGTAAGGATGAGGGAATCTCTAATAACTGAGGCAATATTTCGTAATCCACATTTCTTTGACTGTTCTCTTCTTAATGCTCACGATTTTCAGCCTGGAAATGATGAAATATTTATGGAGGGTGGAGATATCCTCATAGCAAGGGAAGATATTCTCATTATTGGTAACGGAATGAGAACAAGTAGTCTGGGAATTGATCAGTTGATCAATAAATTGTGCAGATCTACAAGTCAGGAGAAATGGCACGTAATAGTACAGCAGCTGCCTGATTCACCGGAGTCTTTTATTCACCTGGATATGGTTTTTACACTCTTGGATGTAGATAAGGCAATGGTGTTTGAACCATTGATATTGAATGATAATCAGTATCAAACGGTTCATATGATAATAGAGGGTGGGAGAGTGACCAAAATTAAAAGCGTTAACAATATATTATCTGTTCTAAAGAAATTGGGTATGGAGCTTGAGCCGGTAATCTGTGGTGGAAATGCAGATGAATGGAATCAGGAGAGAGAGCAGTGGCATAGTGGCGCTAACTTCTTTGCTTTTGCCCCGGGAAAAATTATGTCTTATGCAAGAAATATCCATACTCTCAATGAGTTAAATAAAATGGATTTTGAAATAATTCCTGCGTGGGATGTTATAAACGGCAAAAAAGATCTTTCAAAAACTGGTCAGTGTGTTGTAACCATTGATGGTTCAGAACTTCCTAGAGGGGGAGGCGGAGCAAGATGTATGACAATGCCGTTAAGAAGAGAATCTGTTAAGTGGCCAAAATAAATCAAAAAATATGAAAAAATTCATTCTTCTGCTGTTATCTGCAATAGCAGGTATGGCTCTTAATGCGCAAAGTCTGCACTTTGCATCCAAACCTTCATTGTCCCCAGATGGTGCTGAACTATTCTTCTCCTGGTCAGGAGATATTTTTAGGGTACCTTCAAAGGGTGGCCTTGCTCTTAGAATGATATCAATGAAGGGTAATGAAACTTCTCCAATAGTTTCTCCGGATGGAAAACTCCTCGCCTTTGCATCTAACGAGACTGGAAACAACAATGTTTACGTTGTTCCCTTATCTGGAGGAGCTGTTATTCAGCTAACTTTCCACGATGGTTCGGATATTCCGGTATCCTGGTCTCCGGATTCAAAGAGGATCTATTTTGAATCAAATAGATACAATACGGTTAGTGTTTATTCCATACCTGTGATAGGAGGTACACCACAGAGATTATTTCAGAATTATTTTAACACTATTTCTGCATTGGTTGAGAATCCTGTAACTGGGGATTTTTACTTTACAGAGTCTGCCGAGAGCTATAGATTTGCAACCAGGAGGGGATATAGAGGCGAACATAATGCAAATATAATTTCCTGGAACCCCTCTAAAAAAGAGTACAAAGAGGTCACAAGCTGGATTGGAAAGGATCAATGGCCAATGGTTGACGCGCTGGGGAATCTCTATTATGTATCTGACGAAAAAGGAGGCGAGGATAATATTGTTAGACAGGATGGAGAGAAGAGGACTTTCCTGACAAATTTTAAAGAGTCTGTACGCTATCCATCAATTAGCAGGGATGGTTCAAAAATTGTTTTTTTAAAGGGTTATGAAATAAATATTTTGGATATTAAAAGCGGAGATATTGCAAAACCATCTATACATATTGCCGATTCTAAAAAGATCAATGACCAGAGTTTCAAAGTAGAGGTACCTGAAGATGCTGCAATTTCTCCTGATGGTAAAAAGCTCGCTTATGTTTATAGAGGGATGCTTTTTGTTAGTGATGCAAAGGGTAAATTTTCAAAGAAAATTGAAACGCCAGAGAATGAGAGGGTTTCAGAGGTGTTGTGGGCAAAGGATAGTAAGAATCTCTACTACACAAGAACAAACAACGGTTATTATAACATTTTTAAGAAGAGAGCAGATACTGTTAGTGCCGAAAAAATTCTATACAAAGCTGAAGAGGGAGCCAGGAGTATGACTATCTCACCTAAAGGAGATAAAATTGCATTTATTAGTGGCAAAAGGAGTATTATGATACTTGATACAGAGAAAGAGAAGAGTGAAAAAATTTCTGATCAAGAGTTTTGGGCATATCAGGGTTATAGTATTAACTTCTCTTCAGATCAGAATCACCTTGCTTTTACAGCAATGAATATGTTTGAGGAGGATATTTTTATTTATTCTTTTGCAGATAAAAGTGTTGTAAATTTAACCAATTCAGCTGTTTCTGAAGGGAGTCCTCTATTTACACCAGATGGTAAATCTATGTATATGGTGGCAAATAGATTATCGGCGTCATATCCTAGAGGAGCAACTCCATCTTTGTATAAAGTAATGCTTGATAAAGTTCAAAAACCGCTTGAAATTGAGGAGTTTGATAAGCTATTCGGAAAGAGTGGTGCTATAAGAGACTCCTCTGTTGTAGTAGATCATAGATATTTGCAAAGAAGGTTCTCTCCGGTTGTTAGAGGTGGATACCAAACTTCACCATATATATTTACTTCTAAAGAGAAAAGCTGGCTTCTATTTGGATCAAATCACGAAGGCTCAAATGCTCTATATGTACAGGAGCTAAAAAATTGGGATCAGAAACCTCCTAAAAAGGTTACAGGTATTGCATCCTCTGGAAAATATATATCAAATAATAAAGATCTTTTTATCCTAGGGAGAGGGGGCTTGTATAAAATTGACCCTTCAGCTGCATCTGCTACAAAGATTGAGGTAGATGCAAATTTCACAAAAAATATATCTTCTGAATTCAGACAGATGTTTTACGAAGTTTGGGCTACACTTGAAGAGAATTTCTACGATGAAAAATTTCACGGGGTAAACTGGAGTGCAAAACGTGACTATTATGCCTCATTTCTTCCTTATGCAGGAACCAGAGATGATGTAAGAACTCTTATCAACGATATGCTTAATGAACTTAATTCGTCGCATATGGGATTCAGTACATTTGGAAAAGATGAAGAGACACCTGTCAGGAATACATCAATTATTACAGGTATTATGTTTCAAGAGACTAATCCGTATATAGTTGAAAGGATTGTTCCTGGATCTCCTTCTGATTTTTCAGGTAATCCGGTTGAACCGGGAGACAGACTAGTTGCTGTGAATGGCATTAAAGTTTCAACTGAAGTTAACAGAGAGAAGTATATGGTGTCACCTACTCCTCAGAAAGAGGTAGTATTAAAGTTTGCGAAGAGTGGTTCTTCAAGTTCTGCTTTGAATGAGTATGATGTGAAATTGCACACAACTAATAGCGCAATTTTAAGGAGTCTTATTTACACTGAATGGGAGGATTCAAACAGAGATTTTGTTGAACGAATGTCAAATGGTAAGCTTGCATATGTACATATGAGGGATATGAGTGCCGGTTCTCTTGAGAATTTCCTGATAGATATGAATACATATGCTGTACATAAAGAGGGACTTATATTAGACTTGAGGTTTAATAACGGAGGAAATGTACACAATGAGGTAATAGAGTTTCTTTCTCAGAAAAAGCATTTCAACTGGAAATATAGAGAGGGAGCAGTTACAACACATCCAAATGTAACTCCGGCAGATAAACCAATTGTTGTACTAATTAATGAGAGAAGTTTAAGTGACGCTGAGGTTACTTCAAATGGAATCCGAGAGCTCTCAATTGCTAAACTAATTGGAACAGAGACCTATCGGTGGATTATTTTTACATCAGGAGTTAGATTGGTAGATGGTTCATCTGTGAGACTACCGGCTTGGGGATGCTATACTCTTGATGGAAAGAATCTGGAATCAACAGGGGTGAAGCCAGATATCAGCATTAGAAATACATTTAAAGATAGAGTGGAGTCAAAAGATCCGCAACTAGAGAGGGCAATAAAAGAATTATTACCTTTGTAGCCCTGAATATATGCAAAATGAGAGATAAAATTGAAAAACTCCTCTCTGAGGTGGAGCAGCTTGCCGCAAAGCGTGAGCAGGAGGTAGAGGAAATTAGAATAAGACTTCTTGGCAAAAAGGGTTCTATCACCCAACTTTTTGACGAATTTAGAAATGTACTCCCTGAGCAAAAAAGGGAGCTTGGTCAGGTGCTTAATTCGCTTAAAATTGCAGCTGTCAATAAAATTGAACAGTTGAAAGAGATGCTTGATGAGAGTATGGAGAGCGAAGGGTCAGCTTTTGATCTTACAAAACCAGGAGATTCTCAGGAGCTTGGCTCAAGACATCCAATATCTGTTACAAGAAGAGAGATTCTCTCAATATTTAGCAAATATGGCTACGAAGTGGCCGAGGGGCCTGAGATTGAGGATGACTGGCACGTCTTTGGGGCACTTAACTTTCCTCCGGAGCATCCGGCAAGAGATATGCAGGACACCTTCTTTATCACAGAGGGTGATAATCCCATTCTACTTAGAACACATACAAGCTCGGCTCAGGTAAGGGCAATGGAGAGGATCTCTCTTCCTATAAGAATAGTTTGCCCTGGAAGAGTCTTTAGAAATGAGGCCATATCGGCTAGAGCCCATTGTATTTTTCATCAGGTAGAAGGACTTTATATTGATAAACAGGTAACCTTTGCCGATCTTAAACAGGCTGTTCTGCTTTTTGCAAGAGAGATGTTTGGTGAGAATGCTCAAATTAGGCTCAGACCATCATACTTTCCATTTACAGAACCAAGTGCAGAGGTGGATGTTAGTTGTAATATATGCGGAGGAAAGGGTTGCAATATTTGTAAAGGAACAGGCTGGCTGGAAATAATGGGTTGTGGTATGGTTGATCCTAATGTTCTTGAAGCAAACGGAATAGACAGTACTCAATATAGTGGGTTTGCATTTGGAATGGGGATTGAAAGAATAGCTATGTTGAAGTGGCAAGTAAAGGATTTACGCCTTTACTTTGAAAATGACATTAGATTTCTAAAACAGTTTGAGACTGTAGTTTGATAATTTTTTTGGAAGGAGAGAAAAAATTATTACTTTTGCAGTCCCAAAACGCGGAAATAGCTCAGTTGGTAGAGCATAACCTTGCCAAGGTTAGGGTCGCGAGTTCGAGTCTCGTTTTCCGCTCTACTTAAAAAAGACCTCTCCGCATTGGAAGGTCTTTTTTGATAGAGGAGAGTGATTATTGCTCGGGTGGTGGAATAGGTAGACACGCAGGACTTAAAATCCTGTGGGCAGAAATGTCCGTACGGGTTCGATTCCCGTCCCGAGCACTCTTATGAATTTTAGCTTAAAAGAGATTTTTAGTGCTTTCATAGTAATGTTTGCTGTGATTGATATCTTGGGCTCTGTGCCAATTATTATTGGTATGAAGGAGAAAAAGAAGAGCTTTAGCCCTATTAATGCTGCTATTATATCTTTTGCTATTCTTGTTGCCTTTCTCTTTGTGGGACAGGCTATGCTAGGACTTTTCGGGGTAGATATCTCTTCTTTTGCCGTGGCTGGGGCTTTGGTGCTGCTGGTTCTTGCAATTGAGATGATTTTTGGAATCCAAATATTTAAGGATGATGGACCTACTGATTCGGCAACAATAGTGCCGATTGTTTTTCCGCTTATTGCCGGTGCTGCTTCGTTTACTACCTTGCTATCTCTTAGGGCCGAATATGCCGTTGAGAATATTATAATCTCTCTCTTCATTAACATTCTCATTGTATATCTTGTGTTAAACAATCTGGATTTTATCTCAAGAAAAATTGGCAAGGGCGGTATTTACGTAATGAGAAAATTCTTTGGTATTATACTTCTGGCAATAGCTGTTAAGCTCATCATTTCGAATCTGCACACACTTCTTAATTAAAGCACAAATCATCTTTATTATTGTTCTTGTATATTAAATGCTTATATTTGAATATAAATTCAAATTAAGTGCAATTGTCATCATATAAAAGATTAAAATCTCTTTATTCTTTAGTGGTATTGGGTTCTCTTTTATTGACTACCTCTTGTGTCAAGTTCCCGGCACCAAATCCCAATCCTTATTCAAGTGGTTCAAGATATGTTTATCCTTTCGCTACGGAAGTTAACAACGTAACAGCAAATATAAGTATTGAGCTTGTAGATAATGAGTCTATACCAGATATTGAGACAGAGATTCCAAGATTAAAGTATAATAAATCCACCCTATTTCTTTTGTCTCAAGATGACTCAAGACAGGATTCGTTTAGCTCCACATTTGCAGCAATTAATGGCAGACCAATACCTATTACTGAATATTATTATGATGTTGAGCACTTAGAGGCTAATGATTTACCGCCGGATACTTTATCTTTATGTAAAACTCTAGGTTATACAGATGGAGCTGGTAACGAAGTGAGGTTCTCATTCCTTATTACAATTTGTCCAGAAGAGGAGTGGATGAATGTGAAACCCAAAATCACACCTGGTTATACATTAAATTTTAATAGATTCAGAATGAAGTCTGGTCTCACATATAACAATGTTAGAGAGATGATGAATTATGGGGTAGGTATTGCTTATCACGATGTTAAAACAAAAGCAGTCGATAATAGAGATAGTGTATATAGTCATATTCTATTATCTCATAACATATTGATGGATACATTAAAAGGGAGAGGATGCAAAACATTAGTTGAACCTAATGGAAACAAAGTATATCTAGATGCAGCTAAAATGGTTCCATTTATTAAAGTGCTTACTGCTCAATCAGGAGTGAATAAGATTTATCCTTTTCAGGAGAATTCAGATCTTAGCCAAATACCTACTTGGAGAAGGTTTATACTTGAAAAAGACTTTAGAAGAGAATATGAGGATATTATTAAAATACCAAAAGAGCGGAGAGAGGCTGTCGCATTAGGTGTTCACGGTACTAGGCTTACCTGGGCTAATAATTTCTTGTGGATGAATGACGCTTATGGTAAGGATGGTGATGATTCAGTGTGGGGTCCAAATTTAGAAGAGTATTTTGAATACAACTATTATAGGGTTAATGGAAATATTGAGGTTAAGCAGATAAATGGTAAAATTGATCTTAAGGTGCATCTTCCAAGCGCTGAATATTTTTATTATCCGTCAGTAACAGTTAATGTTAAGGGGATTAAGATGGTAGATGTTGCATCAATAAAATCTGGAGATGAGGTTAAAGGGATGTCCTTTGCAGATTATGATGAGGGTGTTATGATAAACATTGATTGTAGGAAGTATTTATTGGAGCACGCAACTCATTTTGTTGAGAAATATGAAAAAATGGGGTTGAAATATCTTAAGCGCGACGCGATTTATTTTGTCAATATGCTTAAAGAGTCTCCGGCAAAAAGAGCCCTTCTCTCAAGATTAGGTTTATAGTAATATCCTGTTGATATCTTGCTGTCAGCTATTGCTTTTTCAAGTTTTTATCGTATATTTGCAGCCCGCAAATTTTATGCGGGATAGTAATTAATTATAATACACCAAATTAACAACCAATGCCTGGATTAATTGGAAAGAAAATCGGAATGACATCCGTTTTCGGTGCCGATGGAAAAAACATTCCATGCACCGTTATTGAGGCTGGTCCGTGTGTTGTTACGCAAATTCGTACAGAAGAGAAAGATGGTTATGCCGCTGTACAACTTGCCTATGACGAAAAGAAAGAAAAACACACCAGCGGAGGGCTTAAGGGCCATTTCAAAAAGGCAGACACCACACCTAAAAGAAAAGTAGTTGAATTCCCTATGGACTTCACAAAAGAGCTTACTTTAGGTGACACCGTAACCGTTTCAGATGTTTTTGTAAAAGAGCCTCTGGAGTGGGTAGATGTAGTTGGAATATCTAAAGGTAAAGGATTTCAGGGTGTTGTGAAACGCCACGGATTCGCGGGAGTAGGCGGCGCTACTCACGGTCAGCACAACAGACTTCGTGCTCCCGGTTCAATGGGCGCCTCATCTTGGCCTTCAAGAGTATTTAAAGGTAAGAGACTGGCCGGCCGTATGGGTGGCGACAGGGTAAAAATTTTGAACCTAAAGGTTATTAAGGTTATTCCTGAGAATAATCTTATTATAGTAAAGGGATCTGTTCCCGGAGCAAAAGGTTCATATGTAATCGTGGAGGATTAAGCGTCTATGGAATTATCAGTTTACAAAACAGATGGATCTGAGTCAGGAAAGAAGGTGACTCTTGATTCCGGTATCTTTGGCATAGAGCCAAATGATCACGCTATTTACCTTGATGTAAAGCAGTATCTTGCAAATCAACGTCAGGGTACTCACAAGACCAAGGAGAAGTGGGAAGTAGCATACAGTACAAAGAAGATTGTAAGACAAAAGGGTTCCGGCGGTGCTCGTCACGGTAGCATCAAGTCACCTACTTTTGTTGGAGGAGGAAGGGCTTTTGGTCCTAGGCCTCGTGATTACAGCTTCAAGCTGAATAAAAAACTCAAGCAGCTGGCAAGATTTTCTGCACTTACTTACAAAGTGAAAGAGAATGCTCTTACCATTGTAGAGTCATTCAATCTGGAGGCTCCTAAGACTAAAGAGATGATTAGTATTGTTAAGAACCTTAAGGTTAATGACAGGAAGATTCTCTTTGTGCTTCCTGAAAACTCAGAGAATATTTATATGTCTTCACGTAACCTGCAAAATGTAAAGGTTGTTACTGTTAACGAAATCAATACTTACGACCTGGTTAATTCAACCAGCGTAGTTTTTGTTGATGGCGTTCAGGATATCCTGCAGGCACAGTACGGACGCAAATAAGCCGCATTGAAATGGGAATATTAATTAAGCCTATAGTAACAGAAAAATTGACGATTCAAGGCGAAAAGTTGAATCGTTACGCATTTGAAGTTGACCGCGAAGCAAATAAGATAGAGATCAAAGCTGCGGTTGAGGAGATGTATGGTGTAAAGGTATTGGATGTAAATACCATTAATTACCACGGAAAGAAAAAGAGCCGCTTTACAAAGGCGGGATTGTTGTCTGGTCGCGCAAACCACTATAAAAAGGCATATGTGACCCTGGCAGGTGAAGATAAGATTGATTTCTACAGTAACATTTAATATCTATGGCAATACGCAAATTCAAACCGGCAACTCCCGGTACAAGACATAAGGCAATAAGCGCATTTGACGAGATTACTTGTTCTACTCCAGAGAAATCTCTTTTACAGCCACTTCGTAAAAGCGGTGGCCGTAACGGACAGGGTAAAATGACTATGCGCTATATTGGTGGCGGTCACAAAAGGATGTATCGTGTTATCGACTTCCTGCGTGATAAAGACAAATACACAGCCACAGTAAAGACTATTGAATACGATCCAAACAGAAGTGCAAGAATTGCACTTGTTGTTTACGGAGATGGAGAAAAACGCTATATTTTAGCTCCTAACGGAATTAAAGTTGGTCAGGTGATTGCATCGGGTCCTGGAGTTGCTCCTGAGCTTGGTAACACACTCATTCTCTCAGAAATTCCACTTGGTACATTAGTTCACAACATTGAACTTCGTCCCGGTCAGGGTGCCGCAATGGCAAGAAGTGCTGGAGCTTATGCTCAACTGCTCGCTCGCGAAGGTGATCACGCTATCCTTAAACTCCCTTCTGGTGAGACTAGGATGGTCCTCACAACTTGTCGTGCAACTGTTGGAACAGTGTCTAATCCGGACCACAACCTAGAGTCGGACGGTAAAGCCGGGCGTAAGCGCTGGTTAGGCCGCAGACCACGTACTCGTGGTGTTGTGATGAATCCTGTCGATCACCCAATGGGTGGTGGTGAAGGAAGAGCATCCGGCGGACACCCTCGTTCAAGAAAAGGTATACCAGCTAAGGGTTACAAGACACGTGATCCTAAGAAGACTACCAAGAAATTCATTGTTGAAAGAAGGAAAAAATAACGGAATAAACTGAATAGAGTATGAGTCGTTCATTAAAAAAAGGTCCTTATATTCAGGCAGTCCTCGAGAAGAGAGTACTTGCTATGAATGAAGCAGGAAAAAAAGAGGTTATCAAGACCTGGTCAAGAGCCAGTATGATTTCACCCGACTTTGTGGGCCACACCATTGCAGTTCATAACGGAAACAAGTTTATTCCGGTATATGTTACAGAGAATATGGTAGGACACAAGCTCGGCGAGTTCGCACCCACCAGAACCTTTAAAGGTCACTCTGGTAATCGCTAATTAATTAATGTGTAAAAAACCACAATAATGGGAGCTAGAAAAAGAGAAGCAGCCGAAAGGCATAAAGAAATAAGGAAGCAGACAGCTTTTGCCAAGCTGAATGACGTTCCTACCTCACCGAGGAAGATGCGCCTTGTGGCGGATATCATCAGAGGTGTAGAGGTAAACCGCGCCTTGGATATACTGAAGTATACCAAGAAGGAGGCATCTATTCGTTTGGAAAAACTTCTGCGTTCTGCAATTGCAAACTGGGAAGCTAAAAACGAAGAAGATCGCAAGGATCTGGAAAGTGGAAACATATGTGTTCAATCAATTATGGTTGGGCAAGGTCGTTCACTAAAGCGTATCAGAACTGCGCCGCAAGGTCGTGCAGCAAGAATTCGCAAGCGTTCAAACCACGTTACCATAGTGCTTGGAAAGAAGAAAAGTAAAACCGTAAAAGAGGAGCAATAAGATGGGACAAAAGACAAATCCTATATCAAACCGACTTGGTATTATCCGTGGCTGGGACTCTAACTGGTACGGTGGAACTGACTACGCAGGCAAGATCCTTGAAGATGCAAAGATACGCGAGTATCTTAATGCACGTCTTGCAAAAG
The DNA here is from genome assembly GCA_028700975.1 of Bacteroidales bacterium. GTDB lineage: Bacteria > Bacteroidota > Bacteroidia > Bacteroidales > UBA932 > Bact-08. Next base: position 35,137 of record JAQVRQ010000010.1, read on the forward strand.
CTTCACTCTCAAAAATTGTTATTGAGAGAACCCTTAAACTTATTACCGTAACTATCCATACTGCACGTCCCGGTATTATTATCGGCAAAGGTGGACAGGAGGTTGATAAACTTAAGGAGGAGCTTAAGAAAATCTCTAATAAAGAGGTGCAGATTAACATTTACGAAGTAAAAAGGCCAGAACTTGACGCAAATATTGTGGCTAACAATATAGCTCGCCAGGTTGAGGGTCGTGTATCATATCGTCGTGCTATTAAAATGGCTATGGCATCAACAATGAGAATGGGTGCAGAGGGCATCAAAGTTCTTATTAGCGGCCGTTTGGGTGGTGCTGAGATGGCAAGAAGGGAGCTATACAAAGAGGGAAGAACTCCTCTTCACACCTTCCGTGCTGATATTGACTATGCTCACGCTGAGGCTCATACAAAGGTGGGTGTCCTTGGAGTTAAGGTTTGGATTTGCAATGGTGAAGTTTACGGAAAGAGAGATCTATCTCCTAACGTAGGTATGTCAGCCAATGCAGCATCTTCTCAAGGAGGTCATCAGGGTGGCAGAGGTGATCGCCGTGGTGGCGACCGCAGAGGCCGTGGTGGCGAAAGAGGAAGAGGCCGTTCGAACAACTCTCGTGGAGGATCTCGTCCTCAAAGAGATTCTAACGAAGGTTAATATCCATACGATTTAATTCGGACGATTAAATTAAAAAATTGAGTAATGATTATTCATTACTCAATTTTTTTTTGCGCTTATTTATATCAATTGATTAATCCAGCAATATTAATCATAGATTCAAAGGCAAGGTGAAGAAGAATGTTGAACCTTTGTTAGGTTCGCTCTCCAGCCAAATATCACCATTGAGCTCTTCAATATAAGCCTTAGTTATAGAGAGGCCAAGACCGGTCCCTTCATAGTATTTGGAAATATTTTCATCTGCCTGAATAAATCTCCCAAACACAGCCTCCTGCCTATCTTTAGGTATTCCTATCCCTGTATCTGAGACATAGAACTTAAGACTCTTATCAACTAAAGAGTAACCAAATTCAATGGTTCCAGAATGAGTGTATTTAGATGCATTTTTTAACAGATTTACTAAAATTGCATAAAGTTTATCCCTGTCGGATAATATTACAGAATCATCGTCAAGCCCCTTATTACATTTAAATTTAATTGCTTTTCCTTCAATCTCAAGTTTGAAGAAATCGTAAACGTGACTAATTAGTTCGTTAATCTTGAATTGTGAGAGATTTAGTTTAATCTGCCCGGCATCAATTATTGAGATATTGATTAGATCATTTATAATGCTAAGCATCCTGTTGCCGCTCTCTTCAATAATTTGAATATACTCTTTTCTCTCCTCTTCAGTAAGTCCGGGTTCAGACAACAGAGCAGCAAAACCCATAATACCATTCATAGGAGTTCTAATTTCGTGACTTACATTTGCAAGAAAAGCAGATTTAAGTCTGTCGCTCTCCTCAGCCATCCTTTTCGCATTCATCAACTCCTCTTTCTGGCTGAAATGGTCGGCAAGAAGCATTCCCACTTTACTATATTCCGTTGATGCCGACTTTAAATTCCGCATCCCTTCCGAATCCTCTTTTTCTATATATCGTATAAGACGTTTAAGAGGGTTAATCCCCCATCTCATTACTGCAAACATATATAGGCCAATAGTTACAAGAAGGCTTACGGAGAGAAGCAGCACAATATTGAATGTGCTTTCACGATATCTTTTAAGAACAGAGCTCTCTCGCGTGAATTCTATCCACGCCTCAGGCCTGCCTTGCGAACCAATAAGTTCTTGAATTGATATTATCGAATATTTACCCGAGTCCTGCTTATCCTTAATTGTATCTCTTAATATAACGCTTGATCCAGTTAATGTTGACAACTCGTTCAGAAAATCGTCGTCCCATTTTTTTGATACAAACAGGTAGCCTGATGCAGGAGTTTGATTATGTAAAGGATCTGAAGTGGGATGTATAGTGGCACCAAATACACGAAAAAGACCCTTGTCAGTCTTGATAAAGAAAGAGACAAGAGAGCGCTCTTTAAAAAGATCAAATATTGATTCCGGTATCAATGAGGATGCTGAGGCGGATGGTGAAGAGGCCTCGTGAATAAGTTTGTAACTCTTATTGTAAACAGCTACGTAGTCCATTCTGAATGATGTGATTATTGTAGTGATATTATGCTCAAACCATTCAGGGTCTTTGGATTCAACAGATAGCACCAATTCATCCCAATATGTATAATCCCAGGCAACCTGGCTCATCGTATTTCCGGTAAGCTTTATTAGTGCTTCACTCTCCTGATCTAACTGGCTTTTATCACCGTCAAGTATTAGTTTGTACTCTTGAGATTTCATATAGTATGTCACCAATACTACTATTGTGAGAAATGAAATCACAATGACAAACAGCGTCCCGAATACAGAATAGATACTATACCTCTTCCTCATTATATTTATCAATTATTGTAAAGACTTATTCCAATTGTAAAAAAGATGTTTTTTTCAGAGGGATTTGCAATTAAACTTAGCAAAAGATCAATTGATACCCCTTTTGAAATGATTATGGGCTGTGTATAGGTGAGGCCGAGGTTTACAAAGCCCGGTTTATCAGCATAGTAGTTACCTCTTGCCTGATAACCTACATTAAATAGTAGCTCAGAGTTGTTTATAGGAAGAGCGTATTCTAATTCAAGGTAAAGGCTTTTTGACTCATCTGCACCATAAAAAAGCCAGCCTCCCATAAGGCTTAATGGAAGATAATCGCCGGCTGATAGTGTAACTAGTCCCTCAAAAAGATGATTAGTTCTACCTTCTCGAATATCTAAAAAATTGTTTGCACCGGATTTTCCGTACGACCAGTAGTCCCATAGTTCCAGAGTTATAAAGCCAAATGATTTTGAGAGAAAAAGATTTATTTCATTATCACCATCACCGGTAATTTTATATGAGCCGGAGTAACCTAGTGAGAAATCTTTATACTCAACTGTAAACCCAGGTTGAATTGTTGGTATATGACCCATATCCATACCCCTCCATATATAACTGCTGTATATATCAACATTTGCCGACACATTAACCTTATCACTCTCTTGTGAAAGGGCGTCAAAACTTATACCGAAAATAGAAACAATCAGCAGGAGAAGAGAGGAGTATGCAAACTCAAATAAGTGTTTGAACATAAGAGATTGTTAAACTAACAAATGTAGTAATAATTACACTACTTTTTTGTACTTTTGCTCAACACATAACCCTATATTAATATGAAAAAATTCTTCTTTTCTCTGATTCTTTTAGTAGCATCATTTTCCATTAACGCTCAGCCATTACAGAGAGTAACACCAGAACAGGCAGGAATGGATTCAAAACGTCTTGAAAATACAGATAATATTATAAATGAGTCTATTGAGAAGGGCGAAATACCAGGAGCGGTGCTTGCTGTAGTAAGAGATGGTAAAATGGTCTATTTAAAGGCTTATGGCAATAAATCTCTATATCCGGCAAAGGAGAAGATGACAGTTAATACAATATTTGACCTTGCCTCAGTTAGTAAACCTGTGGGAACAGCAATAGCATTTATGCAACTTGTTGAACAAGGAAAAATAAGACTCACGGATAATGTTTCAATGTATATTCCGGGATTTAAGCCTTGGGTAGATACAATTACCGGGCGTAAAATTGAAATTAGAGTTGCAGACTTGCTTACACATACCTCCGGACTTCCTCCTTACGCACCTGTTGCAACAATCGTTGAGACTAGTGGTGCACCAAATCCGGCTGCACTTATGGAGTGGATTTCAAACTGCGAAAGAGACTTTAAGCCAACAACAAATTTTCAGTATAGCTGTCTCAATTTTGTTACACTTCAAAATATACTTCAGAATGTTACTGGAATGAAACTTATGGATTATTCACAAAAGAATGTCTTTGATGTTCTTGGAATGAAACATACTACATATAACCCATCTAAAGAGCTGTTTAAATTTATTGCACCTACTGAAAAACAGAAAGATGGCTCCGTTTTACTTGGTAGAGTACACGATCCTATTGCAAATATTCTCAATGATGGAAACTCTGGGAATGCCGGTGTGTTTTCCAATGCTGAGGATTTGGCGATTCTTGCTGCAGCACTTATGAATGGCGGAGAGTATAATGGGAAAAGAGTTCTTGGCAAACTAACTCTTGAGACGATGACAAGAGTTCCCGAGAACGTGAAAAAAGAGGGACGTTCATTAGGCTGGGATAACTACTCGGCATATGCATCAAACAATGGGAATCTTTTCCATCCGGAAAGGACTTTTGGTCATACAGGATATACCGGAACATCTATTGTAATAGATCCGGTGTCAAAAACAGCTGTTATATTACTAGCTAACAGAGTACATCCAGAGGATAAAGGGAGCGTTGTAAGGCTTCGTGCACTTGTAGCCAACGCGGTTGCAGGATCTGTAATCAAATAGGCTAAACTTATGAGTCTCACAATACGCGAGGTTAAAAACAGAGTAGAATTAAAGGCATTTATCTCTTTTCCAGAGAAGCTTTATAAGGATAGTCCTTATTGGGTAAATGCTCTTTGGAGTGATGAGTATAAGACTCTTCTAAAATCTAAAAATCCCGCATTTGAGTATTGTGAGGCTTGGTATTTTCTGGCAGAGAGAGATGGCAAAGTGGTGGGAAGAGTAGCAGCTATAATCAATCATAATGCAAACAGGGATTGGAATGTTAAAAATATGCGATTTGGCTGGTTCGATTTCATTGATGATATCGAAGTATCAGCTGCGTTACTTGGCAGGGTAGAGGAGCTTGCTGCAGAAAAGGGTATGAATGCTGTCAACGGCCCATTCGGTTTTACTGATATGGATAGAGAGGGGATGCTTGTAGAGGGTTTTGATAAAATGGGGGCTTTTACAACACTCTATAACTACTCTTATTATCCCCTTCATATGGAGAAACTGGGGTATAAAAGGGATGCAGAGTGGACCCAAAGAGAGTTTGATGTTCCGGACGATGTTCCTGATAAACTTAAGCAGTACTCAAGGATAATCAAGCAAAAATATAGGGTTTCAGTTCTTGATTCAAAGTCAAAGAAGGAGTTGCGAGTATATGCAATAGGCCTTTTTAATGCCCTAAATAAGGCATTTATTCCTTTGTATGGATTTACTCCAATATCTCAAAAACAGATTGAGTGGTATGTGGACCAATTCTTGCCTCTGATTAACACAGATCTTATATGCTTAGTTGTAAATGAAGAGGATAGAGTGGTTGCATTTGCTGTCACAATGCCAAGTCTCTCAAATGCAATGAGAGAGACAAAGGGTAGGTTATTCCCTTTTGGTTTTATTAAGCTTTTAAAGGCATTGAAAAACGTTGATCTCGTTGATCTTTATATGATAGGGATAGTTCCTGAATATCAAAATAAGGGTCTTAATGCAGTAATTTTTGACCATCTGAATTCAAATTTTATTAAGTTGGGAGTGAAGAGGGTTATTGCAAATCCACAACTTGATTCAAACAAAGCTGTTCAGAGCATATTTGACTACTACCCCGGAAGGCTATATTCAAAAAGATGCTGTTACTTAAAATCTTTATCTTAAATAGGTAGTAATTAAAGAATAAGATCTGCAATGGCAATTGCTGTTGCAGCCTCGACTACTACTGGGACTCTTAGTGCAAAACAGGTATCGTGCCTCCCGTTTACAACCAGCTCCTCAATTTTATTAGTCTCAAAACTATATGTTTTTTGAGGAATACTGATGCTTGACGTTGGTTTTACAGCAACTTTAAACAGAATATCATTGCCATTGGTAATGCCTCCATTAATTCCACCCGATCCATTTTTAGAGGTTTTTCCGCTAGGGTCAATTATTGGATCGTTGTGCTGAGACCCACTCATTTTTGAGACTTTAAAACCATCACCAAACTCTATCCCTCTTATACCTGGGATTGAAAAAATCATATGAGATATTTGAGATTCAACAGAATCAAAGAAGGGATTACCTATTCCGGCCGGGATATTTGTTGCTCTGCACTCAATAATTCCACCAAGCGAATCTCCATTTTTTCCGGCCTCTTCAATTAATCTCTCCCAGCTGTTTTCACCACCAATTTCAATAATATCGGCAACTATATTAACCGGTTCTAAGATTTTCTTTGCAATAACTCCCGCTGCAACAAGACCAATTGTTACCCTTCCGGAGTTGTGGCCACCACCTCTAAAGTCGATATGTTCGCCAAATCTGGCCTTTGCTGTAAAATCGGCGTGACCGGGCCTCGGATGATTAGCAAACCTTTCGTAATCTGATGGTCTGGCATTATCGTTTGAAAAGGTAAGGCAAATTGGGGCTCCTGTTGTATGCCCATTAAAAACCCCACTCAATATTGTAATGTTATCTCCCTCAATTCTGGGGGTTGTACCCGGAGAACCCGACCTTCTTCTGGATAGATCTATTTTAAAATCACCCTGAGAGAGAGCTATTCCGGATGGGACTCCATCCACAACTACTCCGAGTCCTGCACCGTGTGACTCACCAAAAATTGAGACTCTGAATCTGTTGCCAAATCTGTTCATTTTACAAAATAGCTTATAAAATCCGGGAAGGATTTTGAGATACACTCCATATTGTCCAGGTAAAGAGGTTCGTCAATATTAAGTGCAGCTATACAAAGTGCCATTGCAATCCTGTGATCTCCGTGTGTATTGCAATAACCGCCGTGAAGCTTTCCCCCCTTAATTATCATATAGTCTCCTTGGATATCTATGTCTGCTCCAAGTTTTACAAACTCAGAAAAGAGAGTCTCTGCTCTGTTGCTCTCCTTGTTGTATAGTCTGCTCACACCCTTTATTCTGCTTTCGCCATCACAATTAAGAGCCAGTACTACAAGAGGAGGAAAGAGATCAGGTGAGTCAGTTGCATCAAATTCAAAAGGATTAAGAGGTGTTTTTGAACCTTTAACCTCTATCCTTCCAGAGCAGCAATCTTCATCATCTGGGTTGTCTCTGAATGCGCAAGGTATGTCTCCGCACATAATCAAATATTTAGGCCCTTCAATTATCTCATACTCTACTCCGGCAGATTTGAATACATCAAGAACTCTTTCATCTGCTTGAGATGAATTAATTACCAAATTTTTTACAGTTACATCTCCAGAGATTGCGCCTCCCGTAAGTAGTAGGGCGGCTGAACTCCAATCTCCCTGTAATTGATAGAAAATCTTTTTTCTGTATCTCTGTCTGCCCGGGATTACAAATTGCGAGTAGTTGTTATTTGTTATCTTAAGATTGAAGTCTCTTAAGGTTTTAAGAGTTAAATCTATATATGGCTTGCTTGTAGGGTTGTCCAACTCCAGTTTACTAGAGTCTACACACAGCGGTAGAGCCATTAAGAGTCCAGAGACAAGTTGCGACCCCCCCTTCCCGGATAATTGTATTGTTCCTCCTTTTAGAGCCCCTTTAATCTTTGCAGGAAGGTATCCATTTGAGGTGTCAAAAGAGAGGCCCACCTTTTCAAGAACCTCCTCAACGCCCAAGTACTCTCTCTTTAAAAGGGTCTTTTTACCGGTTATTGTAATCTTTCTGTTTGCAGATAAGTGTCCTGCTATTGGGATCATTAGTTTGGATAGCAATCCGGACTCACCTGCGTTAAAAGTGAGTGGCGATTTTGACTTTGCAAACTCAAGACTAATTGCATTTGATCCCGGGCTTTTAATATAAAGGTGCCCCCTTTTGCTTTTGAATTTAACCTGAA
>JAQVRQ010000053.1 GCA_028700975.1 Bacteroidales bacterium
ACAAAATAGCTCTCTCCGAAAAATGTCCTTGAGCTGTCATCTCTCTCGCTCCATCCCCTCCCTTTTAAGCGTTCAGGCTCAAGAATAAATCTGTAACTCCCCTGTATCATTAGAAAGTCATAGATAGCAAAAAACGAGTCTTCTGCAAGCTCTGCAAGATTTTCTATAGATACCCACTCATCATTAGGATTCTCTTTATAATAAGTATAAGGTGTTTCAAACGTTATAGCTAGAGTTTCCTCCTTGTATTTATCCCAAATCCATCCCTCTACGTATCTTGATGCTACGGCAGAAAAGCTTTGATCCTCCTCCCTGTAGAATCTTCTGTCATCCATTGTGAGCGCGGATAAAAGAAGCTGCTTTTGGAGAAATCTCTCTGTTGTAGATTCAGCATTATGAATCCAGTAGGTTACTGAATTTGCAATTTGAGAGTGCATATTAAGTACCAGATCAAAAGGTTTTTCAGCCATTAGCTCCTTCATCTTAAACTTAAGTGCAGCAATTTCCGGCATTGTAAGTGAGTCTGGTCTGTCCCAGTTAATCTCAATGTTAACTCCTGTAGAAGAGGAGCGTGAGTAACCTCCGTAAACACCATCGGGATTAATGAAGGGAACAATGTATATAATACTGTTTTTTCTTAAATCTACAGCCTCTGGCCTCTCTGATAAAATATAATCTGTAAGAGCTTCAAGATGCCAGCTGGCAGGTTGTTCGCTAGGGTGGGAGCGACCGTGAATCCAGATTCTCTTTTTGTTGATGTCACTATGCTCTGAATCCGTAATAGTAATCATCTCTATTGGTAGCCCATTTGTGCTTTTGCCTATCTCTTCTCGATGAACGAATGGCTTCAAAGACCATTCGTCAAGCTTCATTTTATGTCTGCTCCAGGTATATGGAATGTAATGTGAAATATATACAGTATCACGTTCATATCTCTTAACCAATAGACCCTTTTCAGGATTTTCACTTGATGTAAATCTTGAAAAATTCTCGCCGTCATAGCTGAAAAAAGGTCTGATAGCCTCTGAATTTTTAATATTCAGATATACCATTTTATCTTTGACACCCACCATTTTAAAATAATACCATCTAGCACTAGGCCTTAAAGTTGTATCAATTGGATTAAATGGGTCAAATCTGGAGTTAATCTGATATGATAGATATAGAGTTGTATCGCCTCTTTTGGCTGAGAATAAAACTGAGTCCGTAATAGTTGCCTCTCCGAGGCTTCCGGACTCAAATCCAGTGCTGAATAATATTTGTGAAAAAAGAGTACCGCTGCTCATAAAAAGTGGCAGCAGTACAATTAATATTCGTTTTGTCATTACTTGCTAATACTGGTTTTATCAGAGGTCTGTAGCCTTAACTTTGACCACTTTTCCTCTGTTTGAAAAGGCTAGTTCTGAATTGTTTTTCTTTTTCTCTTGAATGAGTCTATGAAACGCGAGGTTTAAACCATTGAGTATGCTTTGTCGTAGCTCTTTAGTCTCTAATTCGCTCATAATTAATTAGTTTGTTGTAGGAAGGTTTATTGTATATCTTTGGTTCCATACTCTTACCGCCCTCAGCTATAAGCTCTTGAGGAATGGTAGAGTTGTTTATTATCATCCAGTATTCACATAGTGGAATATATAGCGAAAATAAGTTTTTTATTCCAATATCGTATCGTCTTCTTATGGTTTTTTCTTCAATATTATGACCACCCGATGCCACTCTCATCTTAACTCTCTCTACTGCAAGGTTTGGCATAGACAACCAAAAAAAGAGCAATGTTACTTTATAGCCTCTCTCCTGGGCATACTTAATAATCTTTGCATAGATTCTGGTTGCTAATGTAGTTTCAATGGCAAAATCCGTGCCGTTGGCCATTAGGTTATTTATTCTTTCAATCATTATTTTGCCCGCTTGAATAGATACGCTTTCAGGCTTAAAGGGAGAGATGCCTCTTGCAATTTCATCTGCGTTTACAAATTCCTTACAATCCAGCATCTCGGGAAGGATAGTATAGGAAGCTGTTGTCTTCCCGGCTCCGTTGCACCCGGAAATTATATATAGTTTGGGCATAGATACATTTTAATAGAATATATCAAATATAGCTATTTTTTTTCTGAAGCCCCATAAGCAAAAAGAGCAAAGTCACCTAAACAGGGGTCGCCAGGAAATACATTTTTAAGATATTGAGTAATCTCTTTTGCTGTAGTAATGTCTGAACTTTTTCTGGATGTAATCCCCAATTTAATTGCTTCTCTGTGAACGTGAACATCAAGAGGAATAATAAGTGAGTTTGGAGAGATCTCTTTCCATATTCCAAGATCAACTTTTCCATCGTCTCTTACCATCCATCTCCTGAATATATGAATTTTCTTATTCGCTGCCTTAGGATTCATTTTCCGCCCAAATATTATCACTCTGTAATCATCGGGCTCAAGACTCTCTAATGAATTATATTTTGAGTAGTAATTTCTAAGATTCTTGAAAATAGTGGCCATTTCGCTCCATTTTATCGTTCTGTGAAGTGAATCATTACCATTTCTGTATATACCTTTATTTATATATTCATACGGTTTCCAATTCATCTCCTCCATAAGTTTATGGCAGTCCCTAACAATTATTTCTCTTCTCCCCCAGGCGAGATGAGCGCAAAGTATACCTGATATTTCTACATCTTGAAGAGATGCTTTGTTTTCCAGAAACAGATCGTAAAAATGCCTCGGGTAGATTATTGGATCATTTTTAAAATACTCCAGATTATTGTATTTATTGGCAAGTTCAAGTAGAATATTCATTCAATTTATCACTCAATTTGATATTCAAAGATAGCAACTTCAGCTCATATTATTTGGCATAATTATTGTAACTAAAATATTAGTTATAAAACTAAAAAAATAGTTATTAGCCTGTTTAATAAATTAAAAATCTTATGGAAAAAAGAACGTTTAAGGAGTTGACAAAAGCGGAATTACAAATTATGCATCTGCTTTGGGATAAAGAGAGGGCTTATATAAATGATCTACTTGAAGAGATGCCGGAGCCCAGACCCGCATACAACACTGTTTCTACAATAGTTAGAATCCTTGAAAAAAAGGGTTTCGTTTCACATAAATCATATGGTAACACACATCACTATTTCCCAATTATTGACAAGGATACATATCTAAACTCATTGATGTCTGGTATTATGAACTCCTTCTTTTCCGGATCGGTTGCAAATTTGGTCTCTTTCCTGTCTAAAAAAGAGCAATTGTCAGTTGAGGAGGCGGATAAACTAATAAACATAATTAAGAATAAAAAGTAGATAATTATGAATGCTATAATAAACTATATGGCTGAATCGCTAATTTGCGGAGCCGTGTATTTTCTGCTTTTCAGTTTATTTTTTTCAAAGGAGAATAATTACTCATTTCAAAGAGTTTCAATACTGGTATCAGCGCTATTGGCAGCAGTTTATCCACTAATTACTATTCCGGTTTCAAATGATGTTGTTCCAAGATTTTTTATACAACCTGCATATGTATTCGGCGATTATTCACCAGGTTTGACATCTGAAACTGGTGGTGGCAAGATAATAAGCATATCAATGTTTCTATTTGGATTTATCACGTTGTTATTTATTTCCAAAAACCTGATTGAGCTTATTCGGATATTAAGACTTAGGAGTAGGTCTGAAATTATTTTTACATCAAAATCATACTCAATTTACAACCAGAAAGAGATAGATGTTCCATTCTCTTTTGGGAAAAACATATTCTTAACAAATTCTATTAACTCTACTGATAGAGAGATGATTATTAGGCATGAATTATCTCACGTAAAAAGAAGACATTCTGCAGATATAATTTTTATTAACCTTCTTATATCACTACAGTGGTTTAATCCTTTTATATATATACTCAAATCTAAGCTACTTGAGATTCATGAATTTCAAGCAGATATGGATGTTCTAAATAACGGAGCGGACATTTCTGAGTACAGAGAATTAATCTTTTTTTCTCAATTTTTTCCAGCCCCGGATATATCAAATAGTCTCCACAAATCATTAACTTTTAAAAGATTTATTAAAATGGAAAATCTTAAACAATCAAAGGTGAGAGCAAGGCTTGTTGCGCTGTTCTCCGTTGCCGCTCTTCTATTATTCTCTGTAACCTCATTTAGCAAAGTCGATGTCAAGATCCAGAAAAGTGATGCGTTAGTCAATGAAACAGAAAGTTCTTTGATTGAAATACCACAGGATACAATTAAAACAGTTCCGTTTGCAATTGTTGATGTAAAACCAAAATTCCAGGGGGGAGATGAAATCACTTTTACAAATTGGATATCAAGTCAACTTGTGTATCCGGAACAGGCAAAAAAAGAGGGAATTCAGGGTAAAATTATTTTTCAATTTACAGTTTCTGAAAAAGGAAAGGTCGAAAAAGTCAAAATAGTTAGAGGAGTTCATGATCTTCTTGATAAAGAGGCTTACAGGGTTGTTTCTCAATCTCCTGACTGGGAGCCTGGATTACATAAAGGTAAGCCGATAAGTGTTAGATATACAATTCCTGTAATATTCAAGCTTGCAGGTAAGATAAAAGAGTAATTTATTAGTTAAATAAATAAAAAAACCATCTGATTTTTCAGATGGTTTTTTTAAGTGTGTATTCTTTATGGACAAATTATTTTTGTGCCTTTTTGTATCTGCTGAGGAATTTGTCAACACGTCCTGCAGTATCCACAAGCTTCATCTTACCTGTATAAAATGGGTGTGAAGTATTTGAAATCTCCACTTTGATTACAGGGTATTCAACACCTTCGTGCTCAATTGTCTCTCTTGTATTTGCACACGAGCGTGTGATAAATACGTGGTCATTTGACATATCCTTGAAAGCTACAAGACGGTAGGTTTCGGGATGTATTCCTTTTCTCATTACTATTATTGTTAATTATTATGGGGTTGCAAAAGTACAAATATTTATTTTACAATGCAAAATTTAATCTCTGCTGCCTGCAAATTTTGCAAGTAGTTTAAGGATTTCAAGATATAGCCATATTAAAGTAACCATTAGTCCAAATGCTCCATACCACTCCATATACTTGGGTGCACCGGCGGCAGATGCTTTTTCTATAAAGTTAAAATCCATCATCAGTGTAAAGGCTGCTATACCAACTATTACTAGGCTTATACCTATACTTAATGGGCCGCTATTGTGGAGCATTATAAGATTAACTCCAAAAAGGGAGAGCAAAATTGTGACTACGTAATAGAGCATTACTGCGCCAATTGCTGCTGTAATAATTCTTGTAAACTTCTCATTGACTTTGATTAGTCTACTTCTGTAAAGAAGAAACATTACAAAAGCTGTCATCATTGTTAGGAGTACAGCGTTCATCACAATTCCGGGAGCACTTTCTGCAAAGGCAGAATTAAACATTGCAGATATGGCACCTAGAAAGAGGCCCTCAAGAAGGGCATAAACAGGAGCCAAATATTGTGCAAGGTTTGGCTTAAACGAGATTATTAGAGCAACTACAAAGCCGCCTATGACACCTCCCCACATCCAAGGCTGTATTGAAGCCGGATTAATGGATTCATAGAATATTTTCCAGGTATAGGCTGCTCCGGCAAAAACAATTAGGGCGAGGAGAAGTGACTTCATCGCCGTTCCCTTTACTGTCATTGTTTCGGTTGAGGCAATTGTTGCCTCTTTTCTGAAAATCTTTTCGCTTAATACAGGATTTGACATACTAAATTAATTTTTATTTACATCTGAAAAGCTGCTCGTCATAAAGAAGCACTCTTTTTGCTTTTCTTATCCATTTTTGCTCTTCGTGCTTCATCTCCTCTCTTATATTATCCCAGTTTTCCTTTCCCTCAAGATAATTAACAAGTAACGGGTCTCCGCATAGTAGGTCAATAGCTTTTAAATCGTTACCCGCTTCATATTTTCCGGGGCGAAAATGGAACTCTTGGCAGTTTTCCTTGATGAACCTTATTATCTTCAAATTATGTGCCAGTGCGTGATACTGTTTTCCAGGAATGGGATGTAACTGGAAACCACTACAAACCTCTCCTGCATATTTGTGAAACTGAGGTATAAATCTTGTCCATCTTATATAAACTCCAGGGTCTGCCATTGGGTGAGAGGGATCGTTCCAGTTTTCGAATCCCTTTTTTGTGTTGTAATCTGAGAGAGACTCCATAAATGGTGCTCCAAATATCTCAAATGGTCTTGTGGTTCCTCTTCCCTCGCTAACGTTAGTACCTTCCCAAAGACACTGACCACTGTAAAAATGACAGGTAAATAGTCCTGGAATGTTTGGAGATGGAGGAATACTCCAGGGTAGCATCTCTCTGTTAACAGATTCGGCTAAATATGATATAATATGAAGAGGAAATTTGCCGTTAATCTCGCTGTAGAAGTAGTTTGCAAGTTCGCCTAAAGTGAGCCCGTGCCTATGAGGAATGCCCTCTTCGCCAATGAATGAGGAGTATCCATCCTTGAGCATAGTACCCTCAATTTGTCTGCCCATTGGATTTATCCTATCAATAATATATATGGAAAGGTTGATTGAATTGGACTTTAGTACTCTAAAAAGGTTGAACATTGTAATTGGAAAGGTGTAGTATCTTGCACCGGCATCTTGAATGTCTATTATTAGAGCGTCAACATCCTCAAGTTTATCTTTTCTTATTGAGAGACTCTCTTCGCTGCTTCCGTAAAGAGATACAAACTCACAACCGGGTGCCAGTTTATCATATTCGGAAGTCGAATCAAGTTTTACCTGATCCTGAAGTTCTCCAAAAAGTCCGTGTTCTGGAATAAATACCCTCTTTAGCTGCCCCCTTTTATAGAAAGTTTCAAACAGATACTCTCCTCTTTGAGGATGCCAGGAGCTTTGGTTGCAAAGGATAGCTATTTTTCCGCTTCTTAGAATAAGATCGGGTTGTTCAGTTAAGGGTGTTGTTCTGAATGAAAACATATCAGGTTGAAATTATTTCGTTTATTACTTCCATTATCTCCTTTGCGAGTGTAGAAGATTGATCTTCAGTAGGAGCCTCGGCATAAATGCGAATAATAGGTTCTGTATTTGATTTTCTGAGGTGTACCCACATTTTTTCAGAATCAAAATCTACCTTAACACCATCTATGTCTGTTACTCTTTTGTGTGAATATTTGTTTTTAATCTCTGAAAGTATTTTATCTACATCTATTGATGGAGAGAGCTCAATTCTGTTTTTAGAAATACTATATTGAGGATATTTTGTTTTTAGTGCAGTAAGCGTTAGTTTCTCTTTAGCAAGTAGACTTAAAAAGAGAGCAATTCCAATCATAGCATCTCTTCCGTAATGAAGATCAGGAACTATTACTCCTCCATTTCCCTCTCCTCCAATCACAGCTTCAACACGTTTCATCTCTGTTACAACATTTACTTCACCTACGGCTGAGGCAAAATAATCACATCCGGCTGCCTCTGTAATGTCTCTAAGTGCTCTGGAAGATGAGAGATTAGATACAGTTGATCCTTTTTTATTCCTTAATATATAATCTGCTACAGCAACTAGAGTATACTCCTCTCCAAATGGGTTACCATCCTCGCAAATAAGAGCAAGCCTATCAACATCCGGATCAACGGATATGCCTAAATCTGCTCCCTCTTTAACAACTCTTGAAGATAGCTCTGTAAGATGTTCAGGAAGAGGTTCAGGATTGTGTGCAAATTGTCCTGTAGGATCGCAGTTAACTTTAATACAATTCACTCCTAGTGCTTCCAGTAGTTGAGGCATAATTATTCCCCCTACAGAGTTTACTGCATCTACAACGGCTGTAAAACCAGCTCTGTATATGGCCTCTGTATCTACCAAAGGGTAGGAGAGAACTGCCTCTATATGCTGTTTTGTAAAATCTTTTTTTGTTATAATTCCCAGTTGGTCTATTTCAGAAAAATTGAATTCACCCCTTTCTGCACACTCCAATAATTTTGCCCCCTCTTCAGCATTAAGAAACTCACCCTTTTCATTTAGAAGCTTAAGTGCATTCCATTGTCTAGGATTGTGTGATGCTGTGAGAATAATTCCACCATCTGCTTTTTCAAATATAACCGCCATCTCAACTGTGGGTGTAGATGATAGTGATGCATTAATCACATCTACTCCGCAGGCCATAAGAGTTCCACATACAAGTTGTTCTGCCATCTCTCCTGAGATCCTGGCATCTCTGCCAACAACAACTTTATATCGATTTTTTCCAGGGAGTCTCTTCTTAAGTCTGTATGAATATGCCGTAACAAATTTCACAATATCCGGAGGTGTAAGTGCCTCTCCCGGCAACCCTCCGATGGTTCCTCTGATACCTGAAATGGATTTTATTAGTGTCATTTTATCCTTGTATTTAAGATTCAAAGATAAGTAAAAAAAGAGAGCCGAAGGTAATGAAAATTACTCCGGCTCCTATTATTTATTTGTATTACAGTACTATGCAGGTATTGCAAGAAATGCTGCTGCAAATGCAAGGATAGCATAAAGCTCAGGGAATACACCAAGTATAAGTGTTTTTCCGAACACATCCTGACCATTGCTCATTTCAACGATTCCATTTGCAACGATAGAGGATTGCTTAATGGCTGAGAAATATCCAACTACTCCCAGACCAACGCCTACCGCGAAAATAGCAAAGCCTTGTCCAAGGCTTAGTACAGGCATCTCTAGAAGTCTGTTAAGCATAAGGAAGAACCCTGCAAATCCGTATAGACCCTGAGTAGATGGGAGTGCGCAGAGAATCATTGCAGAACCGAACATATCGGGGTTTTTCTTTAGAGCACCGATTGTAGCGTTACCGCCTATGGTTACTCCGATAGTGCTACCGATACAGGATACGGCAAGCATTATGCCCATTCCTACATAGGCCAGTGTCAATGGTAATAATTGTTCCATAATGTTTTAAGTGTTTATTGTTGTTATTTGTTTTAATTTTCATTTTTAGTGAGTGGACGGAATGCTCTTCCTCCTCCTCCAAAACCTGCGTTTTTATAGAATTCTACAAAAGTAAGACGCATAGGGTGTACGAAGGCTCCAAGGCTGTTAAGCAGCAGTACGGCAGTATGCCCAACTAATAGCATTAATCCTGTGAAAAACCACCCTACATATGGGATTCCAGACATATTCATTGCAACAGAATTAACAACTAATCCAAGAATTCCTCCTGCTGTTCCTAGTCCAAATAGTCTTATATATGAGAGCATATCTCCAAATATTCCTGTTATATCATATAGAGAGAATGCCCCTTTCATAATTCTTTTGAAGATGTTGCCTTCAACACTTGAGAAGAGTATTATAAATGCAAGCCCGGCATAACCTATATAGTTGACATATGCAGGTATGACCATTTCCGGCATCATTGTTCCGGCATAAATAATGGCCAACCAGATAACCAGAATGGCCCAACCTAGGTTATGCATTCCGTGTTGCCATCCCTTTCTTATCATTGAGTCAATTGCATTTACCAATCTTGCGACTACAATCTGAAAAAGGCCAAATATTATAGCAAACCAAAACATTTTTATGTCTGAAAAGAATAACTCTTTTATGGAGTCCGGCATAGGGATTATATCCTGAATCTTTGCTCCAAAGAATACTCCGTTAAGCATTGGCATTAACATTGCGCCAATTCCAAGGAATTGAATAAGCATCATATATCCCTTGAATTTTGGCAACTTAAATCTGCCAATTGTTCCGGCTATCAGCAGTACTATTCCATATCCGATATCTCCCAGGCATAGACCAAAGAATAGCATATAGAATGGTGCAAAGTATGGAGTGAGGTCAAGCTCACCATATTTTGGCAGCATATATAACTCACCAATTGGTTCAAACAACTTTGTGAAGTAGTTGTTTTTTAGTTTAATTGGCGGATTATCCTCCTCTTTTGCGACATCTTCAATAAAATACACCCCTGTGTTTTCAAAGAATTTGTGCAGCTCCTCTCTCTTATCAGCAGGAGCAAAACCTGTCATAATAGCGATGGTTCCCTCAGCCTCTTTAACTGATGCCACCCCAGCAAGATGCAAGTCAAGTGAGGCTCTTTCTGATACCGCACCGGAATGCATAATATCTGACATCTTCAAAAGTGATGCTAGTCTATCCTCAGTTGTCTCAATATTTAATTTAACCTCTTCAATCTTCTTCTCAATAATGTGATAAGAGGTTGTAGGAAATTTACTCTCCGGGTATTTAAAGTTAAGCTCTTCATCTTCCTGAGTAAGAATTACAAAATAGCATTTCCCATCTTTTTTAGAGAGGATATGAATAATGTATTTGCTCTCCCATTCGCTATCGTAATTTGATTCAGAGATGACAAAGCAGTGCATTTTATATCCTAAAGATGAGATCTTATCAATATCCTCTTTTGTAAATGCTCCCCATTGAGCCGCCTCGTCTCTCTCCCTTAACATACTTTTTAGCTCTGAGTTGAGGTATATTCTCTCCTCAAGTGAGTTCTCAGTTGTTACAAGAAGCTCTTCCGGAGAGTAACCATTTAAATCAGGTGCTGATGAGATATTTTTACCGGATAGGGTCTCTGAGAGTGCCTTAATAGACTTCTCTGCAGTGGCATATCTTTCAAGGAGTGCAAATTTCTCTTTTGAATGTTCATCCACACCCTTGTTCTCTCTTGTTATATCCACCATACCAATCTCTTGAACCCTCTCTAGGAAAGTTTGAACCTCCATATGGTAAAGGATAAAAGAGTATTTTGTCATTTTAGTAATCATAGGGCAGCTACCTCCTGTTGTTGTCTGTTTTTTACGATTTTTTGTGAGGCTTTTGAGAGATTCTCCTCATCCTCCATAAATCGTTTAATCTTAAGAATAGCCTCTTTATAACCTGGAATCTGTACCTTCTCGTAAAGATTTACTTTTTGAGTGGTCTTCTTTCTGGCAAACTCTAACAGCCTCATCTTCTCAAGATAAATCTCAGATTCAATTCCGAGTTGAGCAAGTTGCTGGAGAATTTTAACTCCATCTGCGTACCAAACTGGTTTTGAAAAGATGTTATATGGCTTTACGTCATAGATCACCTCTTTTAAGGATGGGGTTTTGATACCTGCAATTTTAACAGTTTCAAGTACTACGTCCTTAACAGAGATTAATCCGGGCTCAAATTCGTTCCATAGCCCGGCCAGATAGTCATAAGATTTCAGTG
>JAQVRQ010000127.1 GCA_028700975.1 Bacteroidales bacterium
TAAATCATTCAGAAAGAGAGATTACTATTTTTTATCACGACTCTACTCAGACTGATATTATTGAGAATCCTATGGGTTTTTTTAAGTCAATTGACAAAGGGTACAATTTTTCTGAGAGAGCTAATAAAGTGATTGTTAACAATATTAATGAATTTGTGAATGGAAAGCAAGTGTGGTCTATGGATTTAAAACCCAAAGACAAAAGGGTACCATACAAAACAATTACACTGAGCGTAGATACAGAAACAAATCTTCCACTACTTGTTAAATACACATCTAGAGACGACTCTGTTTATATTATTGTAATTAAATCATTTAAAATATTACCTCAACCTATTCCTCAATCAAGTTTCAAGCTGCCTAAGGTAATTCCTTCTGATTACAAATCAAATGATTTGAGGTAACCGAATTCTAGTTTATTTCTAGAAAAATTATTTTTTCAAAAAACTGCACATTAAATTTTAGAATTGGATAATATTCAGACTGATAATAGATATTTTTGTTATCAATCAGCTTTTTCTCTAATCTCTTTTTTTACCTTAGTGATTAATTATCGTAATTAATCCAATTAATTATTTGCGAATTAACTTATTGTTTGTTTCTAATATCATATAAGGTTGTAAAGTTAATAAGAGCTATAAAATCAATTTGTTATGAGATTTATATTTTAATTATAAAACATTAATTATCTAATTTATAAGAGGGGAGAGATATGGAAAAGAGAGAGAAAGCTGTGTTTGATAATATGTTGATACAGCGGAAGATGTTTCGGCAATTAAGCCTGAGGAAAACAGTCAGAAGGGTAAAATCAAGAGAGGTCCGCGAGACTAAAGGTAAATTTCACATATTTGTAAGAGGTTTTGCAAGCAGAACACTTTTTCACTCTGATGAGGAGAGAGTGATGTTTCTTATTATAGTAAATGAGGTTCTGGAGGAAACTGGATCAAAAATGTTCGCCTTCATTCTTATGGACAACCATTTCCATTTCATATTAGAGTCAAATAATCTATCAATACTTATGGGCCAGATACTGTTCAGGTATTCAAGGTGGTACAAACGAAAATGGCCTGCTGTAGTAAAAGTATTTGATACACCTTTTGGGAGTTCGCCAATTAAAAGACCAACAACATTTAAGGATACTTTTTTATATGTAATGAGCAATGCAAAAAGAGCAAAGATGTGTTTTAAGCACCAAGATTATTTCTGGAGTTCTGCAAATCAGTACTTTTCAACAGGAACACATCTACTGGATTGCTATATTAAAGTTGATAAAGGTTATGTTTTGGAAGAGTTTGGTTCTGAATATAAGTTTAGTCAAGAGGTTAACTCATATTTTCCTTTTAGAAAAGATGGCAAGAGAGTCCTCCGAAAATATGTATCAGACAACCAGGTTGCCGAGTATTTCAAAAGACTTGTTAATAATCGGGATATTAAAATGATTGATAAAGCTAGTTTGGATTGTATTATTAAATCCTTAAGATTCGATTGTTCCGCAACATACATTCAGATTTCATACCATATTCCTAGGTCTGTTGATTATATTAGAAAGGTCTGCAAATCATAACTTTTTCCTAAATTTAAATACTTGAAAATACTTAAAGATAATTGGAGATACTTGGAGATACTTGACAATAGTTGAAGATACTTGATAATAGTTAAGGATAATTGAAGGTACTTGAAGGTACTTGACAATAGTTAAGGATAATTTAAGGTACTAGAAGATACTAGACAATAGTTAAAGAAACTTGACAATAATTAAATATAATTGAAGGTACTTGAAGGTACTTGATTGATGTTTAAATATTGTTTTTTAACAGTTCTAGCTATTTCTAATCACTTTAATGGTTTGAAATGAATAAAAATAATTAACAACATTTTACTGCATAAAGAAATGAACAGATTCTCTGTTAAGAAATTGACAATTAGTAGTCTGTATGAATTACAGTTGCTTAGTAGACGTACTTTCTATGAAACATTCTGGATGGAAAACAAGCATGCTGATATGATGGATTATCTTGAAAATGAATTATCAGCAGAAAAACTGTTATTGGAATTTAAAAACACAGAATCTGAATTTTACTTTGTTATGCATTTTGATAAACCAGTTGCATACTTAAAAATCAATTATGGAGATGCTCAGACAGAGCCGATGGGTTCAAAAGCCATTGAGATTGAGAGAATTTATGTTTTATATGATTATCAAGGTTTTCATTTAGGCCGACTACTTTTTAATAAGGTAGTTGATATTGCAAAAGTAAGAAATGCCGATACCATATGGCTTGGAGTTTGGGAGCTTAATCATAAAGCAATCTATTTTTATAAGAAATACGGATTTATCGAATTCGGAAAACACAATTTTAAGCTTGGTAGTGACTTACAGACTGATATTCTGATGAAGTTACAACTCTGATAACTTTAGGTTGTGAAATATTTGAACTTTCAATGATATGATCTATGTTAAATTTGTTAGTTTGACAAAAATGAATTCAGTTCAAATTATTTACGATTTGATTTATATAAATACTTCTGTTAAATCGCTAAACCTGAGGAGCACCTTATTTAATTTGCCTGATAGTCCATCAATAATATGAAGCTCCATCAATATTTTTATGGAATGCGATATGTGTTAGTCAATCTGTCTCATCAGGAGTAAGCAACGCAGGTTTCTATACTAACCCGGTAATCATTTAGCGATGTGTTGCATACCAAACCGTT
>JAQVRQ010000011.1 GCA_028700975.1 Bacteroidales bacterium
CAAACAATCAGTTTTAAAACTCAATAGACCTCTAGTTACTATTTCTTGTATATCTTTGCGGCTCATTTTTAAGAAAAAGATATAGATGGTTTCCTGCGACGGGTTAAGTGTAGAGTTTGGTGGCACAGTGTTATTTGAGAACATTTCGTTTGTAATAAACGATAATGACAGAATAGCCCTTATGGGTAAGAATGGAGCGGGTAAATCGACTCTACTTAAAATTCTTGCAGGGGAGCGAAATCCTTCGAGGGGAGTCATATCGGCCCCAAAAGATTCGCTGATTGCATATCTTCCTCAGCATCTGATGACTGAAGATGGTCGGACCGTTTTTGAGGAGGCCTCTCAGGCTTTTAAACATCTACACGATATTGAGGCTCAAATTGCTGATTACAACAGACAGCTGGAGGAGAGAACAGATTATGAGTCTGAGGAGTATTACGGACTTATTGAGGAGCTCTCTGCTTTGAGCGAGAAGTATTACGCAGTTGACATAACCCATTTTGAGGAGGATGTTGAGAAGGTTCTGCTCGGTCTTGGTTTTAAAAGGGAGGAGTTCACAAGGCAGACATCCGAGTTGAGCGGTGGATGGAGGATGCGGATTGAGCTGGCGAAAATTCTTTTACGCAAACCCGATGTTATCCTGCTTGATGAGCCTACAAACCACCTGGATATGGAGTCAATTATCTGGCTTGAGGAGTTCCTTATCAATCAGGCAAAGGCTGTAGTTCTAATCTCACACGATAAATCTTTTGTGGATAATGTAACCAATAGAACCATTGAACTTACAATGGGTCGCATTTACGACTATAAGGTAAACTACTCGCACTATCTTGAACTCCGCAAAGAGCGCAGGGAACAGCAACAGAGGCAGTATGAGGATCAACAAAAGATGATTGCTGAGACTAAAGAGTTTATAGAGAGATTTAAAGGAACATATTCAAAAACATTTCAGGTACAATCCCGTGTTAAAATGCTGGATAAACTGGAGCTGGTTGAGGTGGATGAAATAGACACATCGGCCTTAAAACTTAAGTTTCCTCCATCTCCACGAAGCGGTAACTTCCCGGTAATAATGGATGGAGTTGGAAAAAGTTATGAGGAGAAACGAATATTTTCTAATGCATCTCTAACTATTGACCGTGGAGATAAAGTTGCCTTTGTTGGAAGAAACGGAGAGGGAAAATCTACTCTGGTAAAGTGCATTATGAGAGAGATTGAACACGATGGTAAGCTCACGCTGGGGCACAATGTTCAAATTGGATATTTTGCTCAGAATCAGGCATCAATGCTTGACGAAAATCTAACTGTTTTCCAGACAATTGATGATATTGCTGTAGGAGATATCCGCTCAAAAATCCGAGACCTTCTTGGTGCTTTTATGTTCGGCAGAGATGATGTTGACAAAAAGGTGAAAGTGCTT
Organism: Bacteroidales bacterium; assembly: GCA_028700975.1. GTDB lineage: Bacteria > Bacteroidota > Bacteroidia > Bacteroidales > UBA932 > Bact-08. The sequence continues at coordinate 1,421 of JAQVRQ010000011.1, forward strand.
TCAGGTGGTGAGAGAACGCGTCTTGCAATGATAAAATTACTACTGGAACCGGTTAATCTCCTTATACTTGACGAGCCAACAAATCACCTGGACCTTAGGACTAAAGAGATTCTCAAACAAGCTCTTTTAGCATTTGACGGAACACTTATAGTAGTTTCACACGACAGAGACTTTCTGGATGGACTGGTTACAAAGGTCTATGAATTTGGTAATGGGCAAATTAAAGAGCACCTTGAGACCATCCAGGGCTTCCTTGAAAAGAAAAGGATGGAGCATCTCAGAGAGATAGAGTTGAAATCTAATTAGTCAGAGAGTTCTCTAAGAAATCTGTTAATTTGTTAAACGCCTTTTTAAAACTATTATTTAGACCTATATGGCCACTTGTATGCCCCAAAGTGTTCATCTGTCTTCCTTCAATTTTGATTTTCTCTTCATAAACACTTTGGATATCGCCACTGTTGTCAATAATCTTTGCCTCAATTCTAACACTAGCAATATAAACAGTTGACAAAAGAGTAGATTCAAATTTAAGCAAATTCAGCTTAAGCAAAATCGTACCACTTTGTGGATCCTCATTATACCTATCCTCTGGAATGAGTGTTACCTGTGCATTTGGGAATGTCTGACCTAAATAATCCACAAAAATTGCATATAGTTCATCCTTAGTACATATCTCATTTAATTTCCTCTCATAAGTTCTGTTATCCTGAAAAACTACTGAAAGTTTCACATCACTTAATCCAGATTTTGGTTCAACTCTCTTTAATTGTGGCGGAAACACATAACTCTGTGCAAAAGCAGAAAGTGGAAGAAGGATAAGCAAAAACAATATTACTCTTTTCATAAATGAAACATTTATTGGTTTAAGATAATAAATGTAAAATTAATTAATGTCACAATCAAAATATTCAGCTTCAATAAATTTTTCTTTTAATTAAGATTAAACATTTCTTTATTTACATTCTATCAAATTAACAACAATGGAGCTTAACGAAGAGGATATTAAATTAATCAATAGAAAAAAAAGAAAGGCATATATTTACTGTATACTTATTCAATCAGTTGGAATAGCCAATGTTTTATATCAACTTCTATTTCATTTTTCTGATCCGTGGAAATATTTCGTTGGAATCAATTCTAGTATTATACTGGTCAGTGAAATAGTTTATATATTGGTCAATAGAAGATATAATCAAGACATTAAGGATAATGCAAAAAAAAGTATTAATTTACCATACGACTCGCAGTAAAACAGTATTGGAGATTATATTTAATACAAACTTATGGACATAAAAAAATAATTGTAACTTCGCAACTGACAAAAAGAGTCGAAATGTATATACACACTAACAATCTTCTTAATAACAACCTGAATAATAATAGCATTCGGGCAAGGAGGTTGTGTAACAAAGTGTAATCAAGATAAAATAAATTAAGAAAAATCACTAAAGACAGCCTCCCGTAACGGAGGCTGTTTTTTTATTCCAAATGCTCAAAAAGAAAAAAAGATGGACTATTTTCAACTACTGGAAACCGAAGAGGCAATTACCTTCGTAAAAGAGAGATTTGAGAGAGAGCTCTGCTGTAAACTTAATCTTGTGAGGGTATCCTCGCCCATTGCAATACTGGAAGGGAACGGGATCAACGATGATCTTAATGGTGTTGAGCGGCCTGTGTCATTCGCGGTTAAGTCACTTGGAGAGAACAGGGCACAAATTGTACACTCTCTTGCCAAGTGGAAAAGGATAAGACTTATGCAAATGGGAATGCCTCCGGGAAGAGGGATTATAACTGATATGAGGGCGTTAAGGCCTGATGAGGAGTATACAAATCTCCACTCGGTCTATGTGGACCAGTGGGACTGGGAGCAGACGATAGATGAAAGTGAGAGAGGACTGAGTAAATTGAAAGATTGTGTAGAGAATATTTATGGAGCTCTGAGAATAACGGAGGCCGAGGTATCAGCAAGGTATCCTGATATAGATTCTGTTCTGCCTGAAAAGATTGTCTTTATTCAATCGGAGGAGCTGCTTAAAAGACACCCCTCTCTTAGTGCAAAAGATAGGGAGTATGAGGCTGCTAAAGAGTTTGGGGCAATTTTTATTATGGGCATTGGTGGAAAACTTTCCAATGGAGAGGTACATGACGGAAGGGCTCCGGATTACGATGACTGGAGCACTCAAACCGATGAAGGTTATTCAGGCCTGAATGGAGATATAATTGTGTGGCACCCAGTACTTAAATGTCCTTTAGAACTCTCTTCAATGGGTATAAGGGTAAATTCTGAGGGACTTACGAAACAACTCATTATCAGAGAATGCACAGAGCGTACAAACCTTCTCTATCATTCACTTTTGCTTAGTGAAAAACTCCCTTTGACTGTTGGTGGAGGAATTGGTCAATCACGTGTATGTATGTTTTTGCTCAAAAAGAGGCATATTGGCGAGGTTCAGGTGGGAATTTGGTCAGATGAGCAGAGAGAATCACTAGCACAGGAGGGTGTTGAACTGCTATAAAATAATCTCTCCGGTAATTATCTCTTTTACCTTTTGGGGCTCCTCAAAAACCGGGCTGTGTGCCGAGTTTTCAAATGTAAAGAAGGCTTTACGTGGAGCCTCGATCAAATCAAAATACCCCTTTGCTAATTTATATGAAACCGTCTGGTCGTAAACTCCGTGAAAAAAATAAATTGGTATTTCAAATTTGAGGCACTCTTTTGACAAATCGGTTGTTACAACCTCGTTCCACATCCAACTTACACCTGATTGAGATTTACCTCTCCATAAATTGATCTTCTCTTTTATTGTGAATTCTCTATTAAGTAAAGATGGCAAAAAGAGACCTGTAACAACTGAAGTCATATCCCTTGTTGTCCCCACACCAATAGAGTGCATCGCTTTATCCCTAATTTTTAGATATTCGTATGAAATACCAGACTCCTTAGTTATGGTTGCCTTAGAAAGAGTCTCATACATTTTAGTATTGCCCAACTCCTTATATTTTTGTATCATATATTCAAGGGAGAGCCTCTCTGACTCAAGCTGATTAGAAATTTGAGCAACTCCAATGTAGGCGTGATACAACTCAGGATGTGCAGAGGCTGTTTTTATTCCAAGAAATGACCCACCTGAATGGCCCATAAGGTATATCTTCTCTTTCCCAAACCTACTAATCAGATATTTTGAAATTTCCTCTGTATCAGATATCATAAGTTCAGATGGAATTGAAGAGCCCTCAATTTTTCCGTAAGAGAGTCCACATCCTCTCTGGTCCCACCAAACAACTGTAAAATAATCCTCCAGAGCTGTTGGATAACTAGCATTAAGGAAATAGGTGGGCATTCCTCCGTGAAGATATAATAGGACAGGATTATTAATGTTTTTACTTTTGATAACCATTCCCATCCTATATCCGTTTATCTCAATAAATATCTTTTCAGATAGGCTGCCGGCAATTATCTCGCCATTTTCATCTCTTAGAGGAGTAGGAATACCTTTACTTCTCAACATAATATATCCTGCTGAAATTACAATTGCAATCAGGAGTAATGAAATAATTATTAACATTCCGTAACCGGTTGATTTGAATAATTTACTAACCATTTTGCAATATGCAAAAAAGAATTTTTGAGTAAAAATAAATATTATTGAAGGTGAGATTTTATATCCATAATTTATACCTTTGAAGTATTATGTTAACGACAAACGAAATAATAATAAGGCTTCTGCTTGCCTCTGCTTTTGGAGGCCTTATTGGTCTGGAGCGGGAGAGAAAAGACTGGGCAGCGGGCTTAAGAACACATATGATGGTCAGCGTTGGCTCCTGCCTCATTATGATTGTATCATCTTTTGGTTTTTCAGATATTCTTGGTGCAGAAAATGTATCGCTTGATCCATCAAGGGTAGCCTCACAAGTGATAAGCGGAATTGGCTTTATTGGGGCAGGAACCATTCTCTTTCTCAAACAGGGAGCTATCCGTGGCCTGACAACTGCATCAGGACTATGGACAGTTGCTGCTATAGGCCTCGCTACCGGTGGTGGGCTCTATTTTGCAGCTGGTGCAACAACTGTTATTGCTCTTGTTATCCTTTGGGCGCTCAAACCACTTGAACGAACCTACTTCAGAAAATTCAAACCAATATCTCTTAGAGTTACCGCATATCCCGGATCAGATTCAAATTTTGTTAAAGCGTTGCTGGATAAAGAGGAACTAAAAATACAGAGCTTCAATCTGGAGAGAGCTCAAAACGAACTTATCTACGATTTCAAGTTTGAAAATACAGAAATTTCTAAACTTGAAATTATTATTAACGAACTTAGAAACGAGCCATCTATAAAAGAGGTGAGCTGGAGTAGATACAGCGGGTAAAAAAAAGTTCGTACCTTTAATTGTCTAATCATCCTAAACTTTTTATGAAAAAAATATTTTTAGCAACTCTTTTTGTAGTGCTATGGGCGCTAGTTCCGGCACAGAATAATCAAACTACAGGTTCTGAACAAAACGTTGAATCACAGCTCCTCAAGGAAATTTCGGTTCTCAAAAAACAGATTGAAAGCCAGAGACATACTCACGATCAAATTATTAAAAAGGTAGATGATCTTATGTGGCATCAGATGCTTGGAGATATAGCATATGTAGACAAGGTAAGGTTAACAGGCCCTCCCAGATGGAAGGCAAAGAGAGAGAATGATAAATTTGCAACTAACCCATTGCAATTCTATACTTACGTTTTCATTCCAAAAGATGTAAATACTACAGAAAAATATCCTCTTATCGTTCTCCCTCATAGTGGAATTCACGCAGACTTCTCCACATACTACGCTCATATTGTAAGAGAGCTTATAGCTCAGGGCTATATTGTTGTATCGGCAGAGTACAGAGGCTCAACCGGATATGGAAGAGATACCTATGAAAACATTGACTATGGTGGATTGGAAAACGAAGATGTAATGGTTAGCAGAGATTATATGCTGGAGAACTATAATATTGTTGATAAGGAGAGAGTTGCCATAATTGGATGGAGTCACGGTGGGATGATATCTTTAATGAACATACTCAGGTATCCCAACGAGTTCAAATGTGCTTTTGCAGGTGTTCCTGTTAGCGATCTTGCAAACAGACTTGCTTCTCACGATCCATCCTATACAGCCTATTTTACAGCTCCTTACCACATTGGGAAATCGATTGAAGAGGATCCTGCTGAGTACAAAAGAAGATCACCATCTACATATGCCCACCTTCTTGACAGACCGCTCCTCATCCATACAAATACCAACGATAATGATGTATATGTAGAAGAGGTTCTGCTTATGATTGACTCACTAAAAGCAAATAATAAAAAGTTTGAATACAAAGTGTTTCAGAACGCCTCTGGCGGACACGGTTTTGACAGAATTGACACTAAAGAGTCAACAGATATCAGATATACTATCCACAAATTCCTTGAAAGGTATATGAATCCTCCAAAACCTTTTGGAAGTGAAGCCGATATGAGGAGAGCAGCTTATAAATTCTAATTCTTGTGTATTATGGAGATAATGGTGGTCATCTTTATTCTAGGTTACATTTTTATCGCATTAGAGCATAGAGTAGGTATTGATAAAGCGGCCATTGCTCTCCTTACCGGTGGAATCCTCTGGATTCTCTATATTATGATCTCTCCACTTTCTGTTCAAACTGTTTTTCCGGTTCATTTTGGAGAATTTCTGGCGGATAATAGTGCCGTTAAATTGTTGCCAATTATTGAGCAGTGCAGAAGTTATATTGTGGAGGTACACGTAATTGAGAGTCTTGGTGAAATTTCTGAGACTCTCTTCTTTCTTATGGGGGCTATGACCATAGTTGAATTGGTTGATGTACACGGCGGGTTCTACATTATTACAGATAGAATTACTACTAAAAACAAAAAGACCCTTCTTATACTTATTGCCATTATAACATTCTTTATGAGTGCCATTCTGGACAACCTTACTACCTCAATTGTTATGATAATGATGGTGAGGAAAATAGTTCCAAATTATAAGGAGAGGTGGGTATATGGTAGTATGATAATAATTGCTGCAAATAGTGGTGGTGCCTGGTCTCCAATTGGAGACGTAACCACAATTATGCTCTGGATAAAAGGAAAAATCACTACCGGACCTGTTGTTTCAAGACTTTTTATCCCTAGTCTTATATCAATGATTATTCCAATGCTCCTTTCTACAAGAATGCTTAAGGGGGAGGTTGCTGACTCGTCACGTAAGGCTGTTGGTCACATATCAACCATACTTAGTGAGAAAGAGAGGTTAATTCTCTCTTCGTTAGGCGTGCTAGCACTTATTATGGTGCCTTTCTTTAAATACTTTACCCATCTTCCTCCTTTCATTGGTGTACTAACAGGGCTAAGTGTTCTTTGGGTATATACTGAGATAATTTACTCAAGAAAAAAGTCAAGCGAAACTCTTAAACATAGAGTAACCAGAGTTCTTAAAAAAGTAGATACTACAACAATACTCTTTTTCTTAGGAATTCTCCTTGCTGTTAATGCTCTCCAAGGAACCGGAGTACTAAACACAATGGGATCTCTTTTAGAGGAGAAGGTTCATAATATTTACTTAATAAATATTACAATAGGCTTATTATCTGCAATAGTTGATAACGTTCCGCTTGTGGCTGTTGCAATGGGGATGTACCCGCTAGCAGATGCTTCAATGATAGCTGCAGCCTCAGACCCTCTGTTCATTCAGACATTTGTTCAGGATGGTAGTTTTTGGCTATTTCTTGCTTACTGTGCCGGTGTGGGTGGAAGTCTGCTCATTATTGGCTCTGCGGCGGGTGTGGTAGTAATGGGGATTGAGAAGATTTCTTTTAACTGGTATCTTAAGAACTTCTCGCTTCTTGCTCTTGCCGGATATCTTTCAGGTGCAGCAGCATTTGCACTAATGGATTTATTATAGTTATGAACAGGTAATTTATATGGAGACGCTAGCGTGGATAGGATTATCCCAAAGTCTCTTTGGGGCTCTTCTTATGGGAACAAAGTCCGGAGTTTCCTTGCCGGACAGAGTTCTTACATTATGGCTACTCCTAATGGCTTTTGTCTTTCTCTCACTTGGACTGGATTTAAAGAGTAACTCCTTTACGATACTTACAAGCTCATTTCTAATCTTTAACCCTCTCCTCTACCTTTATGCTTCAAGTGCCACACTTAGTAACTTCAGGTTAAAATGGCACCATTCACTACACCTTATACCTTTTATCTTCTTTGAAATATACTCCCATATTACTCAAACCGAGTTTTTACCGGGCTCATTTTTTGAAAGAGATAGCGCATTTGCTGTAAGGATGGCCTTTACCGTAGTGAATCTTATCTCCTGGTTTGTCTACACAACAATTGCTCTTTTGCTTATTCACCGACACAGGCTTAATCTTAAAAACGAGCTCTCTTCAATAGAATCTTCTGATAAGCTAAACTGGCTCTTATTTATCTCCATTTTCTACACAATTTACTGGATTATTCTACTTATAGCCTCACTCACAATTGTAACAATAAGGTTATCAAGTGCCTTTCCAACAATGTACAGCTACATTGTATTGCTTGCAATGTCTTTTATAATATCATATTATGGTGTTAGGCAAAGAGAGATACACAAGTTTTTCTGGAAATTCAACCAACCAGAGAGGGGAGTCCAAAAGTATGAGAGGGCCGAATCAGCTGAAAGAGTGGAGGGAGCAAAGAGGGCTATAGAGAAAATAGTTATTGAGGAGAGGAGTTTTCTAAATCCAGATCTTAGTCTGCAAATGCTCTCGGAAATGACCGGCTACCCCAGATACCTGGTAACTGAGGTCCTTAATAAAACTATGAATACAAACTTCTTTACTTACATTAACGGATTAAGGAGCGATGAAGCTAAAAGGATGCTCATCTCCCCCAATAATAAATACTCAATAGAGGCAATAGGAAACGAGTGTGGCTTTAAGAGCCGCTCTTCATTCTACTCATTTTTTAAAAAGAGCACCGGAATGACTCCAAACGAGTTTAAATTGTCCAATACAAAGCAAAAAGGTGTATGAATCTGCTCAATCCGTACAACGTTAACTTGAGAAGTGGCTTTGCTATTCTTAACTTTGCCATATCAAAACTCAAGACAATGAAAAAAGTTGTTATAGCTGCCTTATCTATAATTATTTCGTTGAACCTCCCGGCACAGGGGAAATTTCAAGATAATGCAGAATTCAGCGGATATGTAAGGGGTTCATTCCAGGGCTTCTCAAAAAACTACGATCTTACAAATGTCTTCGCACAATTTGCACTTAAAGGAAAATATTCGGGGAGGCATACCATTTTCAATGCCGAGGTATGGTTCCTTGGAGGACACCATTTCGGGGAGTTCTATAATAAACTGGAGATAATGGAGGCATATGCTGGTTATGTCTCTGATAAGTTTGACTTCATAGCCGGAAACCAGATAGTAAAATGGGGTAGAACAGATGGCTTTAGCCCAACTGATAATATCTCGCCCAGAGACTACTTCTTCCTCACTTCGGACGTAGACGACCAGCTTAGGGCTAATCTTATGGCCAGAATAAAATACAGATTCAACCCGTCGATAGACTTGGATATCATTGCCATTCCTTTCTATAAACAGTCAAATTACCGCTTTGATCTTTTTGATATGGGCGGTATGGCCAAATTTGGTGAGGAGACAAACCCAGAATTCAGTTTTACAAATGCCACACTGGCCGGAAGATTAAATTTTGAGCTTCCCGGAGCAGGATTCTCTCTCTCCTATTTCAGAGGCTATGACCCTTACCACGGGTTCAATCTAAAAGGGATAGAGCTTGATATAAATGCACCCAATCCAATGCCTTCTATTAACTACTCATCAACCCCATACAGAAAACAGACTATTGGGGGAGATTTTGCAATACCTGCCGGTTCCTGGATATTCAGAGGAGAGGCAGCCTGGAATATCACGAAGGGAGGTGCCGATTCTCTTTATATACCGCTCCCCTCTCTGGCATATGTGGCAGCAATAGAGAGAGATATGTGGGGAGTTATGGGGATTTTTCAGTACATCGGCAGATACACACCTTCTTATGAACCAATATATGAACCTCAGCCAACAGGTACAGACCCTGATCAGATGCTATATTATATGAGCCAAATGGTAGACTACCAAACACGAATGTTTAACCGTAAAATCTTTGGTCAGCAGAAAAAGAGCAATCACGCATTTGCATTTACAGCTAGAAAAAGTTTTGCTTATGACACCTTTACAGCAGAGCTGACAGCCTACTATAATATCACATCACGAGAGTTTTTGCTAAGGCCAAAAATCTCCTGGACAATAGCAGACAATCTTTCAATGGCAGCGGGAGGTCACATAATGACCGGAGAGAAAGAGTCTCTTTATGACTACTCTGCTCCCGTTATGAACGGATTATTCCTTGAATTAAAAGCATCCTTCTGATATGGAAAAAAAATCATTTGTACTAAGACATCGTAAACTCATAATATTATTCACGCTTATCCTGGCTGCAGCTGCAATCATCCCTCTTTTTTCACTAAGGATAAATCCAGACTTGGAGAGCTATCTGCCGGACAACATCGAGTCTAGAATCAATAACAACAAAATAGGTGAGCTATTTGGAACAAAAGAACCAATCGTTGTCATACTCTCAACCGATGATGTGCTTGCCCCTGAAACCCTTGAAAGGGTTGACAACTTAACAAACGGTTTCCTGGATCTTGGAAATCTATCACCAATACAGTCACTCTCTACAGCAAAAAACATAAGAGGAGAGGATGGTATGATGATGGTAAACCCAGTAATTGAGTACTATCCTCAAACAGCAGAGGAGCGTGAAATCCTCAGAGAGAGTATTAAAGATAATGATCTTGCCTTCAAGCTATTGGTTTCTGAGGACTTCAAAAACACAATGATTCTTCTGAATTCAGACCTTACAGTTAAGGATGCCGAGCTTATGAACCAAATTGATTCCATTATTAATCTCTATCCCGGCAAAGAGGAGGTATTAATTAATGGACAACCTTTTCTGAGAGACGAAGCAAACGAAAAAATATCAAAAGATATTATGATCCTTCTCCCTTTGGGGCTTCTTATTATGCTTATTTTCTTCTGGTTCTCTTTTAGAGAATTTAAAGGAATGATTCTTCCATTTGGAGTGGTTTTAATATCAATAGCCATATCTATGTCGCTCATTCCAATTCTTGGCTGGGAGCTTAGTATTATCGGGGTACTTATTCCAATTATGATGATAGCCATTGCAAACAATTATGGTGTTCATTTTGTGGCGAGGTATCAGGAGATTAACTCAACAGACCCAAACACAACTATGGCGGAGATTGTTGAGGAGTCTCTCTCCTATCTTAAAAGACCGGTTGTTATTTGCGGGCTTACAACCATTGTGGGAATCCTGGGTCTTACCGTCCATATTCTCCTGCCTGCTAGCCAGATGGGAGTAGTTTCTGCAATAGGAATAGGTGTTGCTCTTATTCTCAGCCTCACGTTCATTCCAGCCGTTCTCTCTTTTCTTAAAAAGGGCAAAATGCACTTTCATCCTAACGGAGAGAGTAAAAGTCTTATATCTAAAATGCTGAACAGCCTTGGTAACCTCCTCTCAAGACATCCAAAAAGAATACTTGTTGCTTTTTCACTATTCTTTGTTGCTATAGCCTCCGGAGTAATAATTATGAGCGTAGCATCTGACTTTAACAATATTCTACCGGCAAAACACCCTTTCAATAAGAGCATTGAAATTGCAAACAGAGAGTTTGGAGGTAGTAAACTTATGACAGCTCTTTTTGAGGGTGATATTAAAGATCCTCTGCTATTAAAGAGAATGGAACAATACGAAATGGAGCTTGCGAGCGTTGAGGGAATTGGGAGCGCAACTTCCATTGCTAAAATCATTAAAAAGATGAGCACAGCCCTTAATGATCCTGACGAACCCGGATACAACAGAATTCCTGATGAGAGAGATGCTATTGCTCAATATATTGAGTTATACTCTATGAATGGAGATCCGGCAGACTTTGAACAATTTGTAGACTTTGACTATACCAGAGCTGCTATGACAATCCAGTTTAACGCAAACGGGATGAAGGATCTGGAGAGAATAATTGCATCAGTTGATGATATTATTGGAAATGATCCTGCCATAACACTTATTGGAGGATACTCTCTTGTTGAAAAGGAGATGAGTGAATCTATAGTTAGAGGGCAATACAACTCATTAATTTTTGCATTTATTGCAATATTTCTTCTTTTGGCAATCATTTTCAAAAGCATACCGGCAGGACTTCTGGGCTCTCTTCCTCTACTTTTTGCTGTAGTGAGCACATTTGGTTTTATGGGATGGACTGGAATTAAACTAGATATTGTTACCGCTCTTCTCTCATCGGTTTCAATAGGCCTTGGTGTTGACTTTACTATTCATATGTTCTGGAGAATGAAAAGTGAAATAGCTACTGGAAGAGATTACAAAGAGGCTGCAGTAAAAGCACTTAAAACTGCAGGAAGAGGAATTACTATTAATGCCTTTTCGGTTATGCTTGGATTCTCAATTCTCTTTTTCTCTTCTTTCCCTATCATCAAATCTTTTGCATTACTTATAATACTCTCTTTACTATTTTGCCTGGTATCATCTCTGTTGCTTGTTCCGGCAATTTGTGTTATTTTTAAGCCATCATTTTTAAAAAACGGAAAACGTTATGAAATCAATAAAATTAATAGTTAGTTCTCTACTTATCATATTATTATCCACACAAATATCTTCTGCTCAAAACCCACGGGAGATAAGCAAGAAATCTGCAGATGCAATTGCTCTTGGTTCAATGGAGATGACTACAACTCTTAAGATTATGGATGCAAAAGGGAATACAAGAAGTAGAACCTTAAATATGGCTAGCCGTAAATTTGGGGATGTAACCAAGATGATGATGAAATTTACAGATCCGGCAGATGTAAAGGGAACCTCCATTCTAATTTACGACTACGAAGATCGTGCTGACGAAATGTGGATCTATATGCCTGCACTCAAAAAGACCAGAAGGGTTGTCAGTAACGAAAAGGGCAAAAATTTTATGGGGTCTGAATTTACCAATGCAGATATGAGTAAACCAAACATTGATGATTTTGAATACAAAATTATATCATCAGAGACCATAAATGGAAAGGCTTGTCACGTTATAGAGGCCACTCCAGCATCTAAGGAGTCTCTTAATTCAAACGGCTTCTCCAGGAAGGTTTCATATATTGATAAAGAGAATTATCTCTGTTATAAGATTGAGTACTATGACCTCAAAGGAAGGCATCTAAAAACCCAGATTATTGGTGATTACAGAGCTGTAGAGGGTGGAAATTTCTTTTATTATGAGATGGAGATGAAGAATGAACAGAATGGAAGAAAATCTGTTTTAGTTACAGATAAGTTCAAAGCTCAGTCACAAATGAGTGAAGCTCAGTTTTCACCATCAAACCTTGATAAATAAAATATTATGGAAAATGAACTCGTTAACATTGAAGGTGCGCATTTCAATAAAGAGGAGCTGTTCGAAAAAGTAGATTCAGACGCAGAGATAATTGAACTGCTATTTGAGAGTGTTAAGGGTCAGGTTCCTGGATATCTGAGTACAATTGGGAATATTGTTTCAACTATAACTTCGGAGTCTCAATTAACTCCGGAACAGGCAGAAGATTTGAGATTTGCTGCTCACTCAATAAAGGGCTCTGCTTACAATCTCTGCTTTGAGAGGTTCGGCAATATAGCCAAGAGAGTTGAGATGACAGCCAGGGCGTGGGATGCTCCTGGTCCGGAAAAAGGGAGCGAGATGCTCCCTCATCTTTATAAATTGATTATGGAAGAGTGGGAAGTTGTGCTCTCCATAATGAAAAACTAAAAACAATGCATATACTGGAAACATCATACTGCTCAGATAAGTATCAATATACTATGGGCAAAACTTTTCACGACCTGGGTCTTGAGAATAAGAGGGCAGTATTCAATCTTTTCTACAGAAGTGCTCCGGATAAAAATAACTGGGCAGTTGTAAGCGGAATTGAAGAAGCTATGCATATGGTCGAGGGGCTTGGTGGACAAGATGAGAGTTTTTTTGAAAAATTTTTGCCCGGCAGCGAATACTCATCGTACAGGAAATTTCTGGCAAAAATGAAGTTTACCGGAAATATATATGCGATGGAGGAGGGTGAAATTGCTTTTCCTACTCAACCTATCTTAACAGTTGAAGGGCCACTTATTGAAGCCCAGGTTCTAGAAACCCCACTTCTTACGATAATGAACCACCAAATGGCAATTGCGACAAAGGCCTCTAGGGTAACAAGAAGCACAAATAAACCTGTAAGTGAATTCGGCTCAAGAAGGGCTCACGGTCCCTGGGCAGCAATATATGGTGCAAAAGCAGCTTACATTGGAGGGTGTTCGGCTACATCAAATATTCTTACTTCAGATATTTTTGGAGTTCCTGTAACCGGCACAATGGCTCATAGTTTTGTTACGGCGTTCGGGTGCACAATCTCAGGTGAGCTGGAGGCGTTCAATGCCTATATTAAGACACATTTAGGAGAGCCTCTTATCCTCCTTGTTGATACATACGATACCTTAAGATGCGGAGTAAAGAATGCAATTAAAGCGTTTAGACAAAACGGGGTAGATGATAACTATCCTGCAAGTTTTGGAATAAGACTTGATAGTGGAGACCTAACCTATCTATCAATAAAAACAAGAGAGATACTTGATAAAGCCGGTCTCAATAAATGCAGAATTTTTGCCACAAACTCACTGGATGAATATATTATCACTGACATTGAGAGGCAGGGAGCAATGATAGACTCATACGGAGTGGGCGATGCTATTGCAACTAGCAAACATAATCCTTGCTTTGGCAATGTATACAAGCTAGTTGAGATTGATGGTACGGGTGTGCTTAAAAGATCTGAGGATAAAAGCAAGGCAATTAATCCGGGTTTCCATATTACTTACCGCATAATGTGTAACGGCCATTTTAAAGGGGATATCACTTGCCTTAGAGGGGATGCAACATCTCAAAAAATTGAAAATGGAGAGGATTTTACTATGCAGGATGAGTTTGACGACACAAAAATTACAACATTTAAAACCGGACACTACTCATATAAAACTTTACAAAAGCCTGTTATGAAGGAGGGGAAAACTATTCTCAAAATGAAGCCAGTCGAAGAGAGGAGAAATTACTATCTTAGCAATCTCCAAGGTCTGAATGAGACTCAAAAGAGACTTATCAATCCTCACTTCTATAAGGTTGATATTTCTGATGAACTTTTTGACCTTAAAAACAATTTAATTGAGTCACTTATAAATGAAATTAAGAGGTTTGATGAAGAGTAAAAAATCTGTCCCGGTTCTGGTAGTTGTTGATCTGCTCTACGATTTTATTGATGGTTCTCTAGCCTGTCTAAATTCAGATAATTCTGTACTGGAATCTGTAAAATTCATAAATAATAATAGTGGAATGGCAGTCGCATATATTTGCGATAACCATCCGCATAACCACTCATCATTCAGGGAATTTGGAGGAGTATGGCCTTCTCATTGTGTTAAAGGAACCAGAGGCGGTTCCATACACGAAAGTTTTTACAGAGATGTTACAGATGAGTCAGCCAGACCGGGCAAAGAGAATACATTCTTCAAAGGTGAAGACCCTGAAAGAGAACAATACTCTGGTTATGAGGCTGTAAACCCAATAAGCGGAACCCTTGATAATTTCATAAATCTGATATCCGGTGATGATGATCGTGCTGAGGTATATGTAAGCGGAGTCGCAACTGAATTTTGCATTAATGCTACTGTTAAGGATCTGGCAAATTCAGGAAGGAGGGTTTTCCTTTTATCAAAAGCTCTTGCATATGTAGACAAGGATGGTCACGAAAAAACTTTAAATGAACTTTCTCAATATAAAAATGTAACCATTATTTAAAATGATCTATATCGGCATAGACCTGGGGGGCACAAAGATTTCAGGAGCCCTGTTCAACACAAATAATTCAATTTTACTTCGTGAGACATTACTGCTTGAGGGTAAGGGGGGTGAAGAGGTTGGTAAGCTGATATGTAAGGTATGTGAAGAGATACTTAAAAAGGGAGGATTTGACGAGAGTGATGATAAATGTATTGGTGTCTGCGTACCCGGTATCTCCTACTCTAAAAATGGCAGGGTTTGGTGTCCAAATATTCCGGGGTGGGAGAACTATCCCCTGAAAAAAGAGCTGGAGAATAGATTTCCAAATTCAAATATCACCATTGAAAGCGACAGAACTGCCTATATACTTGGCGAGGTTAGCCTGGGTGTGGCCAAAGGGTGCGACAATGCAATATTTATTGCTGTTGGAACAGGAATTGGTGCTGGTATTCTTATTGACGGAAGAGTGCTGCACGGAGCCTCTGATATTGTTGGTGCTACTGGATGGATGGCCCTTAAACCTCCGTATAATAAAGAGTGGGATACCTGTGGCTGTTTTGAGAGTCACGCGTCGGGCACGGGAATTGCAATGCAAGCCGGCAAAGTATATCCCGAAAAGGTCACTTCAAGGGATGTTTTCGAGGCATACGACAAAGGGGATCCTCGGGCAATAGCAATAATTGATGAAGCTATTGAAATGTGGGGTATGGCTGCTGCAAATTTTGTAAGTCTTTTTAATCCACAAATGGTAATATTTGGAGGAGGTCTATTTGGTCCTGCTTCAAAGTTTATTGATAGAATTTATAACGAAGCGCGAAAATGGGCTCAGCCCATTGCAATTAATCAGTGCAAATTTGAAGTTACACAATTACCAAACGATGCCGGTCTCTATGGAGCAGGCGCAATAGCAATCAAAAATGAACAAGAGTAAATCAAATGCTGCGATTCTTGCGGCTGGTTTTTCCGGGATGGCATTCTTTGGAATGGCATTCGTTATTCTTGGAACAGTGCTTCCATCTCTTACCGAAAAATTTGCCCTTTCAACAGCAAATGCATCTACTGTTGCCAGTCTTCTTCCCTTTGGAATAATGTTCGGCTCATTAGTATTTGGACCAATCATTGATAGATATGGTTATAAAATGCTTATTATTGCCTCTACCCTGCTTACTGTTGTTGGTATGGAGGGTCTTGCTTTTGCGAGCTCTGTCTCTATGGTTAGAGTAGCGATATTTATAATCGGATTTGGTGGAGGAGTCCTGAATGGTCTATCAAATGCACTTGTATCTGATGCCTCTACAGATA
The DNA here is from genome assembly GCA_028700975.1 of Bacteroidales bacterium. GTDB lineage: Bacteria > Bacteroidota > Bacteroidia > Bacteroidales > UBA932 > Bact-08. Next base: position 17,686 of record JAQVRQ010000011.1, read on the forward strand.
AGAGCAGGGCCTCAAATCTAAGTATACTTGGTATATTCTACACTGTTGGCGCTATTACAATTCCACTTATATATGCCTGGTTAAGCAAGAGCTATTCTTATGTACCAATTGTTTCAGGTGCAGGTGTTATAATGACTCTCTCTGCCCTGGCATATCTGTTTATTAGCTTTCCTGAAGGAAAATTCAAAGAGGGAGCTCCTTCGGTTAAAATTTCAAAACTAATAAAGGAGCCTACTCTGCTCCTACTCTCATTTATACTATTTTTCCAGAGCGGTGTTGAGGGAATAAGCAGCTCTTGGACACCAAACTATCTGGAGCAGATAAAGGAGTTCTCCAAGGAGAATGCACTTTACGCACTCAGTTTCGTGGTATTTGGTCTGGGAACAGGAAGAATCCTGCTTAGTCTGCTTCTTAGATTTATTCGCAGACAAATTATATTATACGTTAGTATGATTATTGCGGCAATAGGTGCTCTTATACTTGGTATCGCAGACAACTCCGCAACAGCAATAACAGGAACTTTTCTGATTGGGATGGGTCTGGCATCCACTTTCCCGGTTATTATCGGGGAGCTCGGAGAGAAATACAAGGCTGTTTCCGGTACGGCACTCAGCATTGCTCTCTCAATTGCCCTGCTGGGTAATACTCTAATCAATCTACTCGTAGGAGCACTTAAATTAAAGGCCCTTCCGGGAATGATTGCATTCTGCGCAATTGCAGTTATATTAATTTACTTTTTCAACACACAATATTCCAAAACAAAAAATTAGAAGATGTTAGCATTAGAATGGTTAAACAACGCCAGAGCCGTAATGAGCTCAATTGAAGAGTCACAACTCGAAAACATTAAAAAAGCTGCCGAGGCTATGGCAGACAGTATTGAGGCAGGCCGCTGGGTTCACACTTTTGGCTGTGGCCACGCGACTATTCCGGTTGAGGAGATGTACCCCCGCATCGGAGGCTTTGTAGGGTTTCACCCAATAGTTGAATTGCCCCTTACCTTTTTCACCAGAATTACCGGAGAGATGGGTGTTCACCAATTCCTGTTTCTTGAGAGAGCAGAGGGTTATGGCAACGCTATAATGAAGTCATACAACTTTGATAAAAGGGATACAATGTGGATCTTTTCACATACTGGTATAAACAACGTAAATATTGACGTAGCTCTCAGAGCAAAAGAGCTGGGTATGAAGGTTATTGTATTTGGTTCTGCTAAAGAGTCTGTTGGTAAAACTACAAGACACTCTTGTGGAAAAACTCTGTTTGAACTTGCCGATATTGTTGTTGACTCTTGTGCACCACTTGTAGATGCAAGTGTTCCACTTAAGAATCACTATGACAAAGTTGGTCCTGTTTCAACAATGGCTTTTATTACTCTTGTATGGATGACTGTTACAACAGTTGCTGAAATTCTTGCAGATAGAGGAGTGAAACTCTTTATCCACCCATCACACAACATTCCGGGAGACGACTCTGCACACGACAGGCTTGACGCTTGCCTTGCAACTTACAAAGAGAGAGTAGCAGGAATCTAACCACCCGGGTGACAATAACCCTTTTTTTTGTATGTTTGCAACTGATATGGGCAACAAAGCATACAAAATAGTAAAATTGACAGTGAGCATTGCAGTCTTTATGGCCGCTCTGCTCACTTTCAATTATGCATCGGGGCAAAAAATTAATCTTACAAAGGCACAGAGAGACTCAGTTGAAGCTGTTAGGGATAGCATCAGAGATGCTAAACCAATGTATCTAGAGGCCTATATTATACCTGACTCACTTAAATTTAAGAAAATAATACTCTGGAATTATGATAGTTATCTTAATAAGATAACTCAAATGCTTAAACAGGATACAACAGCAGATTATAATTTTCACTTTATGCCCTTTATGAAAAGAGATGTGGGCGCAGAACATCTCGGCGTTACCGGATCTGCTTCTCGATATAGAAACTTCTTTCTACGAGAGGAGATTGAAGATTTCACTCCATTCTCTCCCTATATTATGTACAGTTTTACAAAGGAGAGCCACCCATTTTACAATGTAAAAACACCTCATACAGAGCTGGGATACAGGGGTACTCTGCTTGCAGAAAGAGCCAAAGAGGAGAGTAATGTACACGTCCTCACTACCCAAAACATATCCCCGGCAATGAATATAACGCTCCTTTACGACAGATGGGGTGGAAAAGGGCTTTTAAATAAAGAGTCTACTGATAATCGTACATTCTCTTTAACATCAAATTTTGTAGGGAAGAGATATGTAATGCACGGAGGGTACATATTTCAGTCAGTTAAAAGAGATGAAAATGGTGGTATTATTGATGATAGACTTGTACTTGATACACTTGTTGAACCAAGAGAGATCCCATACAACCTTAACTCTGCATCAAACAGGTTGAAAAGGAACTCTATATTCCTTACTCAATCTTACGGCTTTCCAATAAAATTCTCAAAAAAAGACACATCTAAACTGGAAGAGGGTACTGCTGCATACATTGGTCATTCATTTGAGTACGCAACATTCTATAAACTTTATAAAGATAAAATTGAAGAGAGCGACCTAACCGGAAGAGAGTATTATGCAGATAAATTCTTTATTGATCCCACGGAGAGCTACGACTCATTAAGATTAAACAAAATTGAAAATAGAATATTTCTAAAGATTCAACCTTGGTCTCAGGATGCTATTGTATCTAACCTTGAGGGTGGAATTGGCCACAAATATCTCTCATATTATAACTATAGACCGGAATTTGATTCCACTGAGGTTAAAATGGAGAGGTATAACAATAGTTATGCATATTTTGGAGCCTCAGGAATGTTCAGGAAATATTTCAAATGGGATGGTATAGCAAGGATTGGTCTCACAGGATATGAGGCAGGCGATATTGGGGTCAAAGCTAATGCCAAATTCTCATTTTACCCAATGAAAGAGGGCATTCATCTTAATGCCAAATTTAAATTTGACAACAAAAGCCCTGAACCACTCCAGAGATACCTCTACACAAACCATTTCAAATGGGAGAATGATTTTGGCAAAACAACCGAGACACGAATTGAAGCACTAATGGATATTCCCTCTTTTCGTCTAAACGCCACTTTTGGATACTCACTTTTGGACAATTATATATACTACGATAAAATGGGAGAGATAGCCCAGCACAAAGGTTTACTAAACGTAATGGCTGCCTCTCTTAACTATAATTTAAAACTTAGTAATTTCCATTTTCATAACCGACTCCTGTTACAACTTACATCGGATGCCTCGGTTATTCCTCTGCCTCTCCTTAGCGCTAACCTCAGATATTTTTTCCAATTCACAGTTGTTAAAAATGTAATGACAATGCAGCTTGGAGCAGATGTAACTTACCATACAAAGTATTTCGCCCCCGCATATAATCCTGCAATTGGCCAATTCCACGTGCAGGATGAAAGAGAGATAGGAAACGTACCCTATATTGATGTGTTTCTTAATATTCAATGGAAAAAGGCAGCCATTTTTGTTAAATATCTTAACACAGCACAAGGTTGGCCCACCGGAGACTATTTCTCTGCCCACCATTACACAGCTCCAAGAAGGGCAATACAGTTTGGAATTAATTGGCCATTCTACGTTAAATAGATACCATCTTCCTTATGCAGAGAATCGCAAGATTCACAATTATTCTCCTCTTTATTCTATTTATAGTGATAATAGCAGGAGGCAATAAATTCAGAGAGGAGTCAACACCTGCTTATTTTCTGGAGGGTGATACCCTTTGCGTTAGAATTGCAATTGATGGAGGACTCTATATAAAAGAGGGGCACCCAACCGGATTTCATCACGACCTTTTAAAGAAATTTTCCACAAATGAAAAGTGTCATCTAAGACTTAAGCCAAGAGAAGATGTCAACCTTTGGGAAGAGCTTGTTATAGGAGAGACCGATATTCTTGTTATCTCTGCAGATGATGAAATAATTCCGGATCAATATGCAGATAGTCTTATATCTAGTGTTGAGGTAAACGATGCCGGCCACGCCTGGGTTGTTAACAAAAACAATTTTAAACTTCTTCAACAGTTGAACTACTGGCTAACCTATTTCAAGCAGAGTAAAGATTATGCTGCTCTCAAATCTAAATTTTTAAGACCATACAGAAGAAGTGCATTTTCCATAACAACACCTGCAACACATCTATCTCCTTATGACGATATTATAAAGAGATATTCAAAAACTATTGGATGGGATTGGAGATTACTAGCTTCGCTAATATATCAGGAGAGTAAGTTCTCAATGAACACAAGTTCTAGCCGAGGTGCTCACGGACTTATGCAAATAAGACAAGCAACTGCAGATCAGTTTAACATTGATGATCTATTTGATCCTGAACAGAATATTAAAGCAGGAACATTGCTTATTAAAAGGCTGCAAAGGTTGTATAATAAACCTCAAATTGATTCTGTTAATCAGATTAAGTTTGTTTTAGCAGCATACAATGCCGGAGAGGGCAGATTGGATGATATAATAAAAATGGCTGAGCATTTGGGTGTGGAGTCAAACAACTGGGACTCCTTAAAGGATGTTATCCCTCAGATGAGAAAACGAGAACATCTACCTGCAAATCTGCTGAGATTAGGTCAGTTCAAAGGTACAGAAACCATTAAATTTGTTGATGAAATACTAGAAAGATACAACACCTACGCTGCGTTTATAAAGAAATAGGATCATATTGTACTCTCTACTGTTGTCTAAGACTCTTATCCGGCTCAACTCCAGAGATAAATCGTGCAGGTATGTAGAGAATAGCTGCTATCACAATTAGTGAAATAATGTCTAGTGAGAGAATCTTTAAAAAATTGATGTGTACCGGTATATGGTCCACAAAGTAATTGACAGGATCCAAAGGGATTAATTTAAACCTTATTTGAAGATATAGTAGAGCTAAAGCGATGATGTTTCCTGCAAGTATTCCCTTTGCTACTATTGTTAGTGCTCGTATTAGAAACAATTTATGAATTGAAGCATCTCGCATACCAAGTGATTTTAGCAATCCTATCATTGAAATCTTCTCAAATAGTATAATGAGAAGTCCCGATATCATATTAAACCCTGCGACTACCATCATAAGGGTCAATACTATGAGAACATTTAAATCTAAAAGAGATAACCAGTCAAAGAGATGCGGGAAGAGAACATCCGGTGTAAGCACCTCCATATCTACAAATTGACTACCTTCTCTATCAATAAGAATCTCTTCAACTGCCGATATTCTACTTTTAGGTTTGACTCCTCTGTCAACAAGCAGCTCCAGAGAGCTATACTCCTCAGAACCCCAGTTTAGAATATCTCGCACATTATCAATATTGCATAATACCAGACCTTTGTCAATTTCCTCAAGTCTGGCATCAAAAATGGCCTCTATTGTATATCGTCTTGTCTTGACGCTCTCTCCTATGAAATATAGATAAGGCCTATCTCCAACAGATAACCCAAGTTTGGAGGCAAGTCTTGACGAGATAACAATTCTGTCGGCAGAAAGATTATTCAAATCCGGAAGAAAAAGTGTAACTCCTTTAACCTTTTTCACAAGGTGGTTTTGGATAAAAGACCAGTCGTATGAGGTATCAACTCCCTTAAGCATTATCCCCTCAATCTGATCATTATGTTTCATTACACCCGTAATATACGCCACTCCCTGAACGGCAGATATTCCATTTAACTCTTTGATTAATTTGAGTTTAGGATTATCAATAGTTAAAGGATAAACAGAATTTGTCAACTCCTCTCCAGGGACCTTTACTGCAATATCCCCGGCAAAGCCTGAGACTTTTCCTCTAATCTCTTTACCGAAACCATCCGATACAGATATAGAAACAATCATTATAACCACACTAATGGCAACTGATATTCCGGCAATTAAAGAGTTTCTTCTTCCGGGAAGATCTCCTTTAGTTCCGGCTCCTAAAGATTTTGCCATAAAAAGGTTAATATTCAAAATATTGCTTATATTTGTTAAAAGTAATTCATTACTTGACCTAAAACTAAACTATGAAACGCCTCTGTAACCTTATTAGTTACAGAGGTTTCAGTTTATATACCTCTCATTTCCAAAGCATTCTAGCACTTTACCCATTATTTGAACCCGCTCATTATCCTCTGCAGCTTTAAATAGATAGTTAAGGTGGTCTGCATATATTGACACAAGGGCTTTATCAAGCCCCACTCTTGGCGAAATATTGGCATCCCGTTCATTTTCGGAAAAGATCAACCCCTCCTTAAAAATATTAATAAAGAAGAGAATCTCGTCACTATTGTCCAGATATGCCGGTGTAAAAGACCTGCCTACTATAACAGGATATACAGGGAGTCCGGTATACCTAGCCAGGAGAAAATAACAGAGAGGGATAGTAAAGATATTACCCATCTTTGTCTCTAATACATCCGTAATAATTGCATTATCAACCTTTGTTACACTCTCATCAACGTGCTTAAACCCTACCCTTTTATAGAAGATATAATTAAAAATTTCAAGATTCTCTACCGCGGTTCTTTTGTCGCTTATCTCAGTAAGCATATCGTCTGCAATATCCTGTATTATTGTTATATATTTTACTTTATCTGTATCAGGTCTTATTGCACTTGTTACCAAAAGGAGTCCGTCTAAAAGTAGTGGATCCGGATTCAAAAGGTAATTCTTTATTTTTTTAAGAGTATGCTCAAGCTTTAGCTCCTTGATAATGGAGTGAAGAAAATTTAGGTTTATACGTTCAGAAAGCTGGGGAATAAGAGCTTCCATTTCAGCTACAGCATCCTCTCCCATCTCTTTAAGTTTGCTCCAGACTGCCTCTCGAACTATTTTGTCCGGATCGTCAATTAATGAGAGTAGTGATATCAGTAGTGAGTCCCTTATCATTGTGTAAGTCTCTCTAATGCAAGTTCAATTAGTTTCTTAACAAATGGCTTGTAATCGGGCTGACTCTCGTGCAGGTGTCTGTTTGCGATTACACAGCATACTGTTGCAGCATCGTGACCGAGAAGCGATGAGAGACCCGCAATGGCAGAGCCCTCCATCTCAAAATTTGTAATTCTATAATCTTCAAATTTAAAACTCTCAAATTTGCTTAGCATATCCGGCATTGCCAGAGGTAGCCTCAGAACTCTTCCTTGTGGACCATAAAAACCAGATGCAGAAATCGTAACACCCTTTACTGTAACATCTTCTAACAGAGATATAATCTTGTCAGATGCCTTTGCAAAATATGGATGTGGCAAGTTTTCAGGCCACTCTGTATATTCCATAAATGCTCTCTCCATATCCATTTGTGATACCGAGTCTCTGGATGCATACCAGTTTAGAAGGCCATCACATCCAACTGATATATGTGATAGAATAAATGAACCCAGCGGAATATCCGGCTGAATTGCACCGGTGGTTCCAATTCTTAAAATTTTAAGCCGTCTGTGCTCACTGTTTGGAATTCTGGTTTCAAAGTTTATGTTAGCCAGAGCATCAAGCTCATTAACAACAATATCAATATTATCTGTTCCAATGCCGGTTGAGAGAACTGTAATTCTTTTACCGCGATATCTCCCCGTAACAGTTACAAACTCCCTTGAAGAGCGGGTAAACTCTCTTGACTCAAAAAATGAGGCAACCATCTCTACTCTTCCGGGATCCCCAACCAAGATAACCGTATCTGCAAGCTCTTCAGGTTTTATATGAAGATGAAATACAGATCCGTCACTATTTATGATAAGTTCAGAAGATGCTATTTGATTCATAATTGATCTCTTTTAGCTACAAAAATAAGGTTTATTTTATACTTTTGTGAAAAATAACAACCTATGATACAAAGAATACAGACTCTATTTCTACTTGCTGCAACAGCCCTGCTCTCTTCTCTCTTTTTTGTCACCATAGCCAGGTCTCAGGTAGAGTCCGTTAAGCTTGTTCAGATAATGCCTTTGCTTGTTTTTAATGTAATTACTGCTGCAATATCATTTATCACCATCTTTCTATTTAAAAAGAGAATGTTGCAGGTAAGGCTTACAATTCTAAATTCAATTATTCTAATTGGTTATCAAGCGTGGATTGTATATCTCTTCATTAACAGACCAGAGGGATCTACATTTACCACACCTGCAGTCTTCCCTATTGTTGCCGCAATACTTTCCTGGCTTGCGTTCAGATATATAGCAAGGGATGAAGCTATGGTAAGAGCTGCTGACAGACTTAGAAAATAGTCTGCCATTAGTCTCACTTAATCCTGCTTTTTAATACAATATTTTGTTATAACGGGATAGGCATCCTTTATTCCTAGCTCTCCCGCTTTACTCAAATCTATACACCCCTTCTCCTTATCTCTTAAATAGATCAGCACAAGGCCTCTGTTATAATATGCCTCTCCAAATCCGGGATATAATTCAATAGCTTTAGTGTATTGAACAATTGACTCGGGAATATCGCTGGACATACAGTAGAGATTACCCAGGTTATAGTAGATATATGGAAAATCCGGCGAAAGGGCTGCTGCCTTTTTCATATCGTGAATAGCCGGAGTGTAGTCATAGCTTCTTGTTGCCTGATCCTGCACCTTTGCACGGGTAGCCGATGTATTGTCAAGTGTGAGGACCTGAACATTACTCTCAATTGATGATATAAAATCTATCATTTCGCTTTGCAAAGCACCTCTGTTAATGTAATAGAATGTCTCATCCGGTTCTAGACCAATTGCTCTATTGTAACAATCAAGGGCAGTATTAAACTGTTTACTTCCTGCCTCTATAAGTGCCTTTGTAAAGAGAGCTGAAGACTCTGTTCTCTCCTTAAGTCTATCCTCAGTAACCTGTTTCATCTCCTCAAGTAACTTATTATCTATCGTTGGTTGTGATGTGGTAAGTTCAACGGGAATTGGAAGAGATTGTTTAAATTTATCCATCTCCGGATAGTCAAATCTGTTCTCCAGAGCCATCAACATTCTTGCCTCAGGAGCAGCCCTGAATTTAAATAACGGCTTTAATCTAATATCAACATCCCTGTACTGCAACAGCTCATTTCCAAAGTCTCTTTTAGCAAAATCTGCATCCAGAGCCAGAAGTCTGTCAAATTTCTTAGTGGTATCTGCCAGGGAGTGTGCAAGAGTTGTATCCCCCACTCTGGTTTTATAATCTTTAATCTTATTCTGTGCAATATCGTAGTCACTCTTGGCAGAGTTAAATTGACCAAGTTGATTCTTTACATATGATCTGTTTATATAGGCGTTGGCAAAATCCGGATAGAGATTAATTGCCTGTGAGTAGTCATCCATTGCATCTCTATACCTTCCCAGCTGTACAAAAAGGGTTGCCCGGTTGTAATAGGCAAGTACATTATTTGGGTTAATTGAGAGAACTCTGTCATAATCCTCAAGAGCATTATTGTAGTCACCTATTTGAGATCTGATTAATGCCCTGTTATATAGTGTAAGGGCATTTCCTGGATCCTCTGCAAGAACTCTCTCAAGGTCAGACAAAGAGCCCATTATATCCTTTGCATTATATCTTACTATTGCCCGGTTAAAATAGGCAAATGCATTGGTAGAGTCAATCTTAATTGCCTGATCAAGATCCTGAAGCGCCCTTTCTGTATCATTTTGGAGGACATAAATTCTGGATCTTCTTATATAACCCTCCGGCTCAAATCTATTAAGTGAGATTGCTGTTTGATAATCATTTAAAGCCTTTGTTGTATCACCCAAAAATAGATGTGAAGCCCCCCTATTAAGATAGGCATCGGCAACCTTTGGCTCATATCTGATGAATCTGTTAAAATCTTCAACAGCCTTTTCAAATTGTTGTGAGAGGAAGTAGGTTACCCCCCTGCTGAAATATAATCCTGTATATCCGGGACGGAGATCAACTGCCTCCTCAAGATCCCTTAATGCAAGGTCATATTTTCCTGTTCTGCTAAGAGTTATAGCTCTGTAATGGTATGCTGGAGTGTATAAAGGGTTAATTCTAAGAGTTCTGTCAAAATCTATTTGGGCACCCAGAAAGTCCCCCAGATTATATTTGGCAATTCCCCTGAAAAAATATGATTCGTAAAGAGTGGTATCCAGCTGGGAGAGAATGTTAAAGTTCTCAATAGCCTGAACATATTTTCCCTCAATTAGAAATTGTCTTCCTCTATAAAAGAATTGTTGTTTATCGTACTGAGCACTTAAAGAGTGAGATGCGAAAAGCATCATCGCAATAACAATTAAAATCCTCACCCTATTTGAAAAATTTATCATTTTACAACTTTTTTCTTTTTTGGTTTATCCTCATTCAGCCACTCCGGTTTTGGTATAAGCCTCATCATCCTTTGAATTGCCGATGCTCTTGAGTTATGGTAAGCCGATGGTTTGTCGGCCCTCCTCTTAAGAGGGTTAGGAAGGGCAGCAGCAATTAAGGCACTCTCCCGGGTTGAAAGTTTATCTGCACTCTTCCCAAACAACTCCTGTGCCGCAGCCTCAGCTCCATAAATTCCCATCCCCATCTCCGCTATATTCAGATATACCTCCATTATCCTCTTTTTACCCCAAATTAGCTCTATTCCAATGGTGAAATATGCCTCCAATCCCTTTCTCACCCAAGATCTTGATGGGAAGAGAAAAACATTTTTAGCCGTCTGTTGACTAATAGTGCTCGCCCCCCTAAGCCTTTTTCCCCGTTTGCTATCCTCTACGGCATTATCAATCTCTGTCCAGTCAAAACCACTATGGTCTAAAAATCGCGTATCTTCAGATGCCATAACAGCCATAGCCAGATTATCTGAGATTTTCTCAATTGACCTCCATCTCTTAACCGTTTTGAACTCCTTATTATCCATATACTGAACACTTCTGGTAACCATAAGAGGTGTTAAATAAACCGGCACCCACTTAAGTATCAGAATCCAAAATATTGATAGGAGAATAAAGGAGAGCGGTGTATATATAAAGATGAATTTCAAAACTTTATTAAAGCTCTTCCTTTTCATTGATAAGGATTCATTAAAATGAGTTATTTTTGACAAATATAAATAATAATAGATGAACTATTTCAGGAGGCGTTCCATTATTGCCATTGCCTTGATACTTTTAAGCTTTACAGCTATTCAGGCTCAATATAAGGATTTGGAGAGAATTGCAGGATCTGTAAGCGAAGAGAGACAAAGAAATCTTCTCTCATTTTTAGCTGATGATATGATGGAGGGAAGAGCCTCAAACAGCAACGGAGCGCTTATGACTCTGGCGGCTCTCTCCCACCTTTTTCAAACCTGGGATATGATTCCTTTCTACTCTCAAACATTTATCAGGAGCTTTTCCAAAGGAGAGTTTGTTGGAAGAAACCTTGCTGGGGTTGTGCTTGCAAATGGTTATTCAGATAAATATATTGTCATTTCTGCCCACTACGATCATCTTGGAATGCTTGGAGGGAAAATTTACAATGGTGCAGATGATAATGCATCGGGAGTGACAGCTCTGGTTACCCTTGCAAATCTATTTTCTCAACTGAGAAGCAGTTCTGTTCACTTAAGGTACAACATAATTTTCCTTCTGCTTGATGGAAAGGAGAATAATCTTATAGGATCAGAAAATTTTATAAACAACCTCCCAATTCCCGCTTCCAAAATTATTTACAACCTAAATATCGACCAGATAGGTACAACCTTTGCCCCTCCGGGAACAAATGAAAATTACATTCTATTGGTAGGAGACAGAAGAGGAAGAGAGATGGCCAGGGCAAAGTCATCCAGCGCCAGAAGAGAGTCCGGGAATCTCATAGAACCTGATTTTACCTTCTATGGAAGCCCATCATTTGCTGAGCTGTTTTTCAAAACATCAGACCAGTATAATTTCTCTAAAAAGGGAATTCCATCTCTGCTTGTAACCTCCGGAATCCATATGCATACATACAAGACAACAGACGATCATTACTTTATTAACTATCCGGTACTGGCAAACAGAACAAGATTTTTATTTTATCTTATCTATCAAATCTCAGCCAGCTATTAGAAATCAATCTTAAATAGAGTTTTATCTGCTGGTTTCAAAGATATTGTAGCTTACAACAAGAGTGCCTCTGAGATGAATCATTTTGTATTCAAATGGTGTAGAACCTCCAAATATATCCTTCAACCCTGTCATCACCCTAATACCCATATTTAGCCTCTCATTAATACCTATCTCATAACCTACTACAATTCCCGCATCCCAATTGCCAAGAGAACTAGTAAAATCCATTAGTATTGGATTTGATGGGTCTATAATATTGTCTGCACTATCCGGTTCAGAGCCAATATAACCCTTTCTGGCCTCAGTGGTAAATAGCCCATCTAAAATATATGACCAATACCCTCCTAAAAGAACCCGATGGATACCTCTTTTACCTATCATATATTTTACATAGAGTGGAACCTCTAACTGTGAAAAGCTGCTCTTTAAAAATGCTGTACCCGAGAAATATTGAGGTGTATCGTTATTTGAGAGCATCATCTGATTCTCAACTCGGGCATTTGCCGTCATAGCAACGGTTTTGTAGGTTACCTCAGCTCCCAATATCCAACCCTGTTTAAATCTGAAAGATGTTCTGGCTCCCAGAGAGGGGAGAATATCGGGATATGGATTAAAAATTCCATTGATTGCCCTCATTGGATATGGGAGTGTTACCCCAATATCTGTTCCTACCTGAGGAGAGAAGCTCCATCTAAGGTTTGGCTCATCTGCACTTTGAGCAAAAAGTGTAAAAGAGAAAATTGTAAAGAAAAGGGCTATCGTTAAACTTTTCATCAGTTTTTTAATTTTTTCATCAATGCCTGTGCAGTATAGTTATCCTCTCTCTTTACGAGATCTTCCGGAGTTCCTTCAAAAACAGCATACCCCCCTAAATCTCCAGCTTCAGGTCCCATATCAATAATCCAGTCTGCACATTTGACAACATCCATATTATGCTCTACTACTACTATGGTGTGCCCTCTCGCTATAAGCTCGGAAAATGAGTCCATCAGTTTTTTTATGTCGTGAAAGTGAAGTCCGGTAGTTGGTTCATCAAAAATAAACATAATTGATCCCTGTGAGCTATCTTTTCCAAGAAAAGAGGCTAGTTTAACGCGCTGACTCTCTCCTCCGCTAAGTGTGCTGCTGCTTTGTCCAAGTTTAACATAAGAGAGCCCTACATCTCTGAGTGGCTGAAGTTTATCTGCAATACGCAATGATATAGCCTCCTTTTGAGCAGAAAAGAACTCGTGAGCCTCATCTACTGTCATATTTAGCACATCATTAATATTACGCCCTTTATATCGCACCTCTAGAACATCCTCTTTGAATCTTTTACCCTGGCAGGAGTCACACAACATCTGTACATCTGCCATAAATTGCATCTCAATTTTAATAACGCCCTCTCCCTGGCACTCAGGGCATCTTCCTCCATCAATATTGAAAGAGAAGTGAGAGTGACCAAAACCATTAGCTTTTGCGTAAGGCTGTTCAGAAAAAAGTTTTCTTATCTCATCATATATTTTGAGATAGGTAGCAGGATTTGAGCGAGTAGATTTGCCAATTGGATTCTGATCAACATACTCTACAGAAATTATCTTTTCAAGGTCTCCTCTTAACTCTTTATGTGCTCCCGGTTTCTCTCCAAGCTGATTAATTCTCCTGTATAGAGCCGGGTAGAGAATATCCCTTACCAAAGTTGATTTTCCAGAACCGCTAACACCAGTAACAGCTGTAAAAACCCTTAGGGGAAATTTTACATCAATACCTTTTAGGTTGTGTTCATAGGCTCCTGCAACTTCAACAAAGGAGCTCCAACGCCTCCTTTTATCCGGAACTGCGATTGATTCTCTTCCGTATAGATATTTTAAAGTCAAACTCTTTTCAATACTCGCTTCAGGGATCTCTCCGGTAGCTTTTCCCTGATAAACAAGCTCTCCCCCATCTCTGCCGGCAAGAGGGCCAATATCGATCAATTCGTCAGCAGCTTCAATTATCTCCTCATCGTGCTCAACAATAAGAACGGTATTCCCAAGGTTTCTGAGCTTCTCAACAACAGATATAAGCCTTGATGTATCCCTTGGATGAAGACCAATACTGGGTTCATCAAGAACATATAGAGAGCCCACCAGATTACTGCCAAGAGAGCTTACCAGATTAATTCTCTGGCTCTCACCTCCTGATAGTGTATTTGACGGCCTATTCAAAGAGAGATATGAGAGTCCTACAGAATCAATATAGGTTAGCCTGTCGTTTAACTCTTTAAGTGCCCTACCAGCAATATTGGCATCATATTCATCCAGTTTAAGATTATCAAAAAATTGCTTTAACTCACCTATTGAAATCTCAAGAAGATCGCTAATATTTTTCCCTCCAATCTTGACATAGAGAGCCTCCTTTCTCAACCTTGAACCTCCGCAGGATGGGCATACACTCTTGCCGGTATAACGGCTCTTCATTATCCTGTACTGGATTTTGAATTTGTTCTGATCTAGTATTTTGAAGAATTCATTAAGACCTGTGAAATGCTCGTTGCCTGTCCAGAGCAAAAGTTTTTGCTCTTTTGTTAGTTGATAGTATGGTTTATGTATTGGAAAGCCGAACTTTTCTGCACTATTAATTAGCTCATCTTTAAACCAGCTCATTGTATCTCCCCTCCAGCAAGCTATTGCCTCCTGATAAATTGAGAGGGAGGCATCAGGCACCACAAGAGCCTCATCAATGCCCAGAACCTTACCATATCCTGAACACTCCGGGCAGGCACCCAAAGGGTTATTAAAACTGAACAGGAGCTCGGTAGGGTCCTCAAAGATTATTCCGTCTGCCTCAAAAAGGGTTGAAAAGAGTTTGGCTCTTTCACCCTTTTTAGCAGATGATATATGTATGGTTCCACGTTCGTGACCATACGAAGCACTCATAGTAAAGGCAGTGTTAAGAGAGTCTTGCAGACGTGAGAGCAATTCATCGTCATTGCTCTTAACAAGACGGTCTACAAGTAACAAATATCCTGCTGATGTGGCCTTTTCAGAGAGTAGATCATCAATCCTTACCAACTCTCCATCCAGATACAATCTTGTAAATCCCTGTTCCTTAATTGCTAGCAATTTCTCAATCCCATCTCCGCCTTTATCCAAGCCTAAAGGGACAAGAATATATACAGGAGAGCCATCTTCAAGAGATAATATATAGTCTGTCACCTCCTTTACGGAGTGCCTCCTCACCTCCTCGCCGCTTACCGGAGAAAATGTTTTTCCAATTCTGGCAAAAAGAAGGCGTAAATAGTCGTAAATCTCTGTTGTTGTTCCAACAGTAGACCTTGGGTTTCTTGTGCTTACCTTCTGTTCAATTGCAATTGCCGGCGGTATACCTGTTATCTCATCTACATCTGGTTTGCTCATTCGGCCAAGAAACTGCCTCGCAAAAGATGAGAGGCTCTCAACAAAACGCCTCTGCCCCTCGGCAAAAATTGTATCAAATGCAAGACTGGATTTACCTGAACCTGATATACCCGATATCACTATAAGCTTATCTCTTGGAATAGTTATATCAATATTCTTTAGGTTATTTACCCTTGCACCTTTAATATGTATTTTTTTATCAGACATTTGAAATTCTACTTACTGTTTTTACCCCTTTTAGCTTTCTGAGGTTGAAAATAATTTTATCTAACATCTGGTTGTTAGGTATAAGTATGAGTAACTTTGCCTCAACCATCCCTTTACTCCCAGAGATGGAGAAGTGTCTCATTGGAATATTGAAACCGGCTACCAGATCCATTATCTGCCGGCCAAGCCCACCCTCTTCATAAGCGCTTATTCTTATTGAGGCTTGGAAACTGGTTGAGGTTGCGCTCTCCCTCCATCTTGCCTTCTGAACCCTGTATGGATAATTCTCTATCAATCTAGAGGCGTTGGGGCAGGTTATTCTATGAATTTTAATACCCTCTCTTATTGTAACAAAACCAAATATATCGTCCCCCTTGATAGGGTTGCAACATTTTGCAAGTTTAAAGTCAATATTATTGAGCCTCTCGTCAATTACAAGATAGTCAACCGATGCCGAAGATGAGGCAGATGCCGATTTTGTTTGTGCACTCTTTAGATCTGCACCCTCTAACCCCTCTTTGGAACTCTCCTCGCCAATTCTGTTTTGAATGAGGCTCTTAATCTCTGCAATATCTACAGATGAATTTCCAAGTGAAGCAAAAAACTCTGAGATACTTTTTAGTTTATAATGCTTTACCAGATACGAAATAAGATCATCATCAAATGATAGCTTCCAGTTATTCATCCTTCTCTCAAAAAGCTCCCTGCCGGTAGCAGCCGCCCTATTCTCCTCCTCTTTAATTTTAAGCTTTATTCTTGATCTTGCTTTTGATGATACAACAAAATTTAACCAATCCAGTGAAGGCTTCTGATTCTTATTTGAGATAATCTCTACCACATCTCCTGTCTTTAATTTCTCCCTGATTGAATAGAGTTTCCCATTTACCTTTGCACCAGAACATTTTAATCCTAGGTTAGTGTGTATATCAAATGCAAAATCCAATACACTCGCCTCTTTGGATAATTTTCTCAAATCCCCTGCAGGGGTGAATACAAATATCTCATCCATCTCAGAGATATCAATCATATCCGGATTGCTTTTCTCCGGGGATTCCAGAAGTTGCTTAACCCCCTCCAGCCAGGTATCCAGAGTGCCTGCGCTCTTTATTCCTTTATAGGACCAGTGAGAGGCGTGACCGCTTTCGGCAATCTCATCCATCCTCTCGCTCCTAATCTGAACCTCTATAATACTCCCTTGAGGCCCATTCACTGTTGTGTGAAGAGACTCATACCCATTCTCCTTTGGAACAGTAATCCAATCTCTGAGCCTTTTTGTATCCGGAGTATAAAACTCTGTAACTATTGAGTAAACTTTCCAACATAACTCCTTTTCGCTCTCTTGAGGAGAATCAATAATGATTCTAATTGCAAATAGATCAGCTACCTGTTCAAAAGAAATTTGCTGCTTCTGCATCTTTTTCCAGATGGAGTAGGCAGTTTTGGTTCTGCTCTTCAACCTGTATTTTATATGAGCTTTCCTTAGAGCCATCTCAACAGGCTTAACAAAGAGATCAGTTAATCTTTTACGCTCTTGCTCCCCGGCCTTAAGTTTATTTGCCACCAATCTGTAGCTCTCAGGATCTGTAAACCTGAAGGCAATATCCTCCATCTCGCTCTTCATATTGTACAATCCCAGCTGATGAGCCAAAGGTGCATACAAGAACTGTGTCTCAGTAGATTTCTTTACCTGTTTGGTTTTTGGAAAATTATCTAGGCTCCTCATCACCTCAAGACGGTCTGCCAATTTAATAAGGGTTACTCTTGGATCTTTTGAGTAGGAAACAATCAGTTTTCTGAAATTTTCAGCTTGAAGTCCGGTCTCCTTTGGCTTAATTTCAGAGATACGGTTTAGGCTCTCTACCATATTTATAATCTCAGCTCCAAATTGAGCCTTCAAAGCCTTTAAACCCTCCCGTTCAACTCGAAATGCCTCGTGCAAAAAGACAGCACAAACAGCAGGAACAGGTAGTCCGATTTCACCGGCTACTATCTCTGCTACAGAGATTACGTGATTCATAAAGGGATTACCGTCATCTCTTTTAACCCCCTCTAGGGCAATTGAAGCAACGGAAGATGCCTCGGCGAGTAATCTTCTCTCCTTTTCTGAAGCGTTCCTGAATATTTTCTCCAGTTTCTCTGAAATCATTTACCCCTTTTTTCTAAAATATTTCTTAGTGCAACCATCTGATCTCTAAATTTAGCTGCTTTGAGGAAATCGAGATCTGCTGCAGCTCTCTCCATCTCTCTTTTTGCCTCTTCAATTGCCTCACTAAGCATCTCCGGCTTAAGGTATGCCATAACGGGATCTGCAAGCATTGGATTTTCAGGAATATCATCAAGCAAATAGTCCCGGCTCTTTCCCAAGACGCTTCTAACCTGCCTTGCTATCTGTTTAGGCTCAATGTTGTTAACTCTGTTGTACTCTTTTTGCTTAACTCGTCTTCTATCTGTTTCATCAATGGTTCGCTTCATTGACCCGGTAATCTTGTCTGCATACATAATCACCCTGCCGTCAATATTTCTTGCTGCTCTACCCGCTGTTTGAGTAAGGGACCTTTCAGACCTAAGAAACCCCTCCTTGTCTGCATCCAGTATAGCTACTAGAGATACCTGCGGAAGATCAAGACCCTCTCTTAAAAGGTTCACCCCAATAAGAACGTCAAAACGTCCTGTTTGGAAATCTTCTAATATCTCTACCCTCTCAAGGGTGTCAACATCTGAGTGAATATATCTGCTTCTGATATCAATTTTCTCTAGAAACTTATCCAGCTCCTCAGCCATTTTTTTGGTTAGAGTAGTAACTAATATCCTCTCATCTTTGATTACTCTTTTACGTATCTCCTCCAGAAGGTCGTCTATCTGATTTTTGGTAGGTCTTACCTCTATTGGGGGGTCGAGAAGACCCGTCGGCCTTACTACTTGCTCAACAACAAGCCCCTCTGAGGCTGCAAGCTCGTAATCTGCAGGCGTTGCACTCACAAATACCCTCTGCCCTATTAAGGTTTCAAACTCATCAAATTTAAGTGGTCTGTTGTCAGCGGCTGCGGGAAGACGGAAGCCATAATCTATTAGTGTCTCCTTTCTTGCTTTGTCACCACCATACATAGCTCTTACCTGAGGGATAGTTACGTGACTCTCATCAATAATTGTAATAAAGTCTTTTGGGAAGTAGTCAAGAAGGCAGAATGGCCTGGTTCCCGGGGCTCTTCCGTCAAAGTACCTTGAGTAGTTTTCAATACCGGAACAGTAACCTATCTCTTTTATCATCTCAAGGTCATATTCAACTCTCTGTTTAAGTCTCTTTGCCTCAAGATGTTTTCCAATTTCGTGCAGGTACTCAGTATGGTTAAAGAGATCATCCTGAATATTGTGTATTGCCGCCTTCTGCCTATCTTTTGTGGTTACGAAAATATTTGCAGGGTATACAGAAATTTCGTCAAGATCTTGAATATGAACTCCGGTAAGGGGGTCAAAAAGTTCCAGTGACTCAATTTCGTCTCCAAAAAAGATAACTCTCAGGGCAGTATCAGTGTAGGCAGGGTAAATATCAACACTATCTCCCTTTACTCTAAAGACTCCTCTTTTAAACTCATTTTCGTTCCTGGAGTAGAGGCTGTCAACTAGTGAGTAAAGAAGTTTGTTTCTGGCAATCTTAGAACCTCTCCTAAGGATTATTGTGTTTGAGTGAAAGTCCTCCGGATTACCAATACCATAGAGACAGGAGACGCTTGAGACAACAATTATATCCTTTCTTCCTGAGAGTAGCGCACTTGTTGCTGCAAGACGAAGTTTCTCAATTTCATCATTTATACTAAGGTCTTTCTCAATATAGGTGTCTGTTGTGGGTAGATATGCCTCCGGCTGGTAATAGTCGTAATAGGAGACAAAGTACTCAACTGCATTCTCCGGGAAAAAGGCTTTAAACTCTCCGTACAATTGAGCCGCAAGAGTCTTGTTATGACTTAAAATAAGAGCAGGGCGCTGAAGTCTCTCAATCACATTAGCCATAGTAAAAGTCTTGCCAGACCCGGTAACTCCAAGAAGGGTCACCGAGTTGACACCATCATTCAGATGCCCTGTTAGCTCATCTATAGCCTGAGGTTGATCACCTGTGGGGCTGTATGGTGAAACCAGTTTAAAACCCATAGATTAATAAGATTTTTACCTCTTCTTTAAAGAGGATTTAACTTTTTTCATATAATCTTCAAGACCAGTCACAACTCTCTTCATCATCATACTCTGAAACATTGGATCTGCAAGAAGCTCTTCATCTTCAAGACTACTCATAAACAGAGTTTCTACAAGAAGGTTCGGATAAAATGTGGGTGCATTAAGTGAAAAATTAAAATTACCTACAAGTCCAAAATTCTTTACCTCCAGCTCAAGGAGACTTTCAAGAACACTCTTGGCCAGTTCTCTGTACTCTATATGTTTGTAATATGTGCTTGTACCTCCCGGTCTAAGTGGATTTCCTCCGGCATTACAATGGACAGATACCATCATATCAACACCTGCTGCATCAAAAATATCTACCCTTTCATACATTGTAAGGTCAGAATCGTCGCTTCTGCTTAATACTACAGATGCACCTCGTTTCTCAAGCTCTCTTTTGAGCATATATACCATTGCCAAATTGAGATCCTTCTCCTTTATCCCTGAAGTGCTGACTGCTCCGGAGGCTCTACCACCGTGTCCAGCATCCAATCCAATTTTAAGCCCAGCTAGTGAACCTTTATAGGCTGGCTGAGGAGTATGTTTAATAGAAATAACCAAAGAGTTCCCTGCATATTCTGCCTTGTAACCCCAGCTGTATTTATCTTTAAGATAGATATATACTCTAAAGATATCGTGTGATACCTGATTAAAGTCTACATAATCAATTGCCTCAAGATCTAAATACTGAGTAATCCAGTTTGAATTATTTGCTGCTCCGTGTATCTCCACAACAACTCTTCTGGGTTCCATCTCCTGGTAAATAATGTAAGGAAGTCTCTCTCCTAGAGCAACCCTTACAACATCCATATTGTTGCTTTTTGTTACGCTCCAAGAGCTGGTTAGTGAATAGGCAGGTCTTGTTCCTGCAGGTTCTCGCTGAACCAGTGACTTAGGGATAAAGGCGTATCTACCATCCGATAGCCTTACTTTGTATAGAGCCCTTAAAGAATCAATGAGCTCCATCTTTATGCCGGAAGAGAGAAAATTAATTTTGGCTCCGCCGAGTCTATCCTCTCCTGCTCCGTAATTTAAATAGGCCCTCTCCTTTGTTGAAACCACCACTCCAGGATAGTCAGAAACAGTAGGCAGAACATCTGTTGGCATCGGTTTAACAAGGTAAACGGAGAATTTCTCAATTGTAGAAGAGCCATCTCGCTCTGCTTTAATCTCAACTGGGTTCTCTCCCTCATTAAGTCTCATTTCAGCTCCAAAAGAGCCTGTTTTGAATACTTTTACCGGAGTTCCATTAACATAAACAGTTGTGCCGATTGGGACAACTCCTGTTATATAGTGAATGGCACCAGGCATAGCCTTTAAAGTGTCAATTTTACCTCTGACAATTCTTAAATTATCTTGAGCATCGACTACAGAAGTTGCTAAAATAAAACAAATTAGTGTGAAAAATAGAAAATTGGGGTTATACTTCTTCATGGCGTGAAATTTGTTGTAAAGAGTACAAATGTATAGAAAATTATGGAGAGCACAGGTAAAAACGGCCATATCTTAACACTGGCTACAATCATTATTGGAGCTGCTATGCTGTCGTATGCATTGTTCAGCTCAGTTAAGTATTTTAAATCTTATGATAGAGTGGTCTCTGTTAAGGGACTAGCCGAACAAGAGGTTACTGCAAACAGGGTTATTTGGCCCCTATCTTTCAAAGAGATAGGTAACGACCTTGCATCTTTGTATAGCTCACTAAATACTAAGAATAAAATTATCAAAGAGTACCTTGTTGCAAGCGGTCTGGATGAGACTGAGATATCTGTCTCTGCTCCTCAGATTATTGATATGAGTGCGGAGAGGTATCAAAGCCAACCATCAACATACAGATATAATATTACCAGTGTTCTTACCGTAACTTCAGAAAAGGTAGAGCTTGTAAAGGGTTTAATCTCCTCTCAGTCCGACCTTCTTCAAAAGGGTGTAGCTTTGAGCACAGGAGACTATCAATATGTAACTCAATATTTTTATACTAAACTAAACGATATTAAACCGGCAATGATTGAGGAGGCAACCAGGAATGCCAGGGCTGCAGCTGAAAAATTTGCTAAGGACTCAGATAGCAGGCTTGGCAAGATAAAGAGTGCCAGCCAGGGACAATTCTCAATAAGCGATAGAGATGCAAACTCTCCGCATATTAAGGTTGTAAGGGTTGTCTCAACTGTTGAATATCTTTTGAGAGATTAGATATTCCACTATAATGATTATTTTTGCAAAGATTTTTGTGATACACTTTTTAAATTAATTAGAAGAATATGGAAATTAGCAATGTATTTGCGCGCGAAATTCTAGACTCACGCGGTAACCCCACCATTGAAGTAGATGTACAACTTCTCTCCGGAGCATTCGGCAGAGCAGCTGTTCCATCTGGAGCATCTACAGGTATTAATGAGGCTCTGGAACTAAGAGACGGCGACAAAAACCGTTACCTTGGAAAAGGTGTTCTTAAAGCAGTTGAAAACGTTAACGACATTATTGCGCCTGCAGTTTTGGGTATGAGTGCCCTTAATCAGGCAGAGATAGATAAGTTCCTTATTGATCTTGATGGCACCCCTACCAAATCAAAACTTGGAGCAAACGCAATCCTTGGAGTATCCCTTGCTGTTGCAAGAGCCGCTGCAGACTATCTGCAGATTCCACTCTACCGCTATATCGGCGGTACTAACGCAGTTACTCTACCAGTTCCAATGATGAATATCATCAATGGAGGTTCTCACTCAGATGCCCCTATCGCATTCCAGGAATTTATGATTCGTCCTATTGGAGCTACCAGCTTTAGAGAGGGTCTTAGAATGGGTGCAGAGGTATTCCACAACCTTAAGAAAATTTTCCACGACAGAGGTCTTAGCACAGCTGTTGGGGACGAGGGAGGATTTGCCCCGGTACTTAACGGTACTGAAGATGCCCTTGAATCAATACTTGCAGCTATTACCAAGGCAGGTTATGTACCCGGAAAAGATATCACAATTGCCCTTGACTGTGCAGCAAGTGAATTCTACAAAGATGGCATCTATGATTACAGCAAATTTGAAGGCCCTAACGGTGCAAAGAGAGATGCTGCTGCACAGGTTGAATTCCTTAAGTCTCTAGCTGAGAAGTACCCAATCGATTCTATTGAGGATGGTATGGACGAGCAAGACTGGAATGGATGGAAGATGCTTACAGATGTACTTGGTTCAAAAATTCAGCTTGTTGGAGATGACCTATTTGTAACAAATGTCGATTTCCTTCGCAAAGGTATTGAGACCGGTTGCGCAAACTCAATCCTTATCAAGGTTAACCAAATCGGTACCCTTACCGAGACCCTTAACGCAATTGAACTTGCTCACCGCAACAAATACACCTCAGTTACCTCTCACCGTTCAGGCGAGACCGAGGACTCAACCATAGCAGACATAGCAGTTGCTACAAACTCAGGTCAAATCAAGACCGGCTCACTAAGCCGTTCAGATAGAATGGCCAAGTACAACCAACTTCTACGTATCGAAGAGGAGCTTGGAGCACTTGCTCAGTACGGCAGAAAATAGTCTTGCGGCTAT